>JBIKHW010000057.1:0-12478 GCA_044361935.1 Limnohabitans sp.
TGGGCACATCGAACACCATGTCAGCGGTGTTGCCGCTTTGTGTGACCTGGCTATTGACGGTGGTCTGCAGATTCAGCGCCATGGGCCCACCTTGACGTTGATGGACATCTTCCGCATCGACCAACCAGGGGCCAATCGGCGTGCAGGTGTCGCGGTTTTTGACGCGCAGGTTGGGGCGGTACCAGTTTTCCAGGTAGTCGCGAATGGCGTAGTCGTTGGCCACGGTGTAACCGCCCACAAAGTCGTAGGCGTCGGCTTTCTTCACGCGGCGTGCCGTGCGGCCGATGACCACGGCCAACTCGCACTCGTAGTGCATGTATTTCACGTCTGCCGGGCGCTGGGTGAAGGCTTGGTGCCCGATCAAAGAGGCCTCACCCTTCATGAAAGCCAATGGCTCTTCGGGGGCCTTGAAGGCAAGTTCCTTGGCATGGTCGGCGTAGTTAAGCCCCAGCGCGATCACGGTGCGTGGCTGGGGCACTGGCACCAGCGGCGGCAGCCAGACGACTTCGTCAAAGTCCACGCGCAGACCTTGGTGCGGGCCTTGGGTGATCAGCAGCAGGCCGTCGGACTCGATGGCCAACTGGATAGCCCCCGACCAGGCAATGCGTGCGTGTTTCATAAAGCCTCTCCCTGTACAGTTTGGACCCACGGGGCAAATCCGGGGACGGTCAAGCACACGGTGTCACCCGCACGGGCACGGGGCCTCTGGCCATTGGCCAGCACGTCGGTCCCCAGCATCAGCACATCGCCCGCTTGCAGGCTCATGAATTCGCCCACATCGGCCAGCAGTCGCTCCACCGGGCGGACCAGATCTGACAGATGCACGGTCTGTACCTTTTGGCCATTGAGCTGCACCATGATGCAGAGCGATGGCAGGTCCAGGCTGGCCCACGGGACTGGGGGCGATCCACAGCCCAAATAACCATCTCGGCAACGGAACTTGACGGGTGGGCGGTAATAGCTATCGTGGGGCACGGACCAGTCGTTGAGCAGCACCACGCTGTCCGGCATGCCATCGGCACCCATCACCAGTCCCAGCGTGGCCCCAATGTCCACCTCTTTCACCCCATCTTGCAGCAGCAGGGTTCCGCTGGGGTTGAAGGTGTTGGCCGATTTGACATACAACACAGGTGCCCGGGGAGGGCCTTTGTGCGGGTCTTGTGCCATGCGCGGGGCCCACAGGTCCCATTCGCGCTGAAAATTCAAGAGGCAGCCGTAAACGGTGCCCGCAGGTTGCCAATGTTTCATGGTGCAGCTTTCTTTTTGCGGGTGGACTCAGTGACTTGGGCGGGGCCATCGCCCTCCAGGGCAATCACTTGGTCGAGCAAGGCATACAAATTCTGCAGGGCTGTTTTGCCCAGTTGCCCTTCCATCCAGGCGTAGTGGGCTTCGATGCTCTGTGACAAGGCCTGAACCTTGGCCAGCCCCAGTGCCGTCGCACGTACCACCGTCCTGCGAGCATCTTGCGGGCAGCGGTGGCGCTCGATCAGGCCGTCACGCGCCATGCGGGTGAGTACACCCGTCAGGCTGGGCCCCAGCAAGAACGCTTCTTTGGCGACCCGTCCGGTTTCCACCCCGGCGCTGTCGTGAGCGTGTTCGCCCAGCACCCGCAGGACCCGCCACTGTTGGTCAGACAGGCCGTGCGAGCGCAGGCTCGGCCGGGTGTGGCCCATGACCGATTCCCTTGCCTGCAAGAGCAGGCGTGGCAGGTTTCGATGGATGAATGGAGTGGCTTTCATTTATTTAACATGTTAATTGAATGACGGGTACTGCATTCTAGGGTTTACCCTTGGAGTCGCCAATTTGTAAACCAAAAAATGGTGTGAATTTTTCAAAATTTTTAAATTAGAAATAGCTAATTTTTATCAATAATTTTTACAAGACTAGAATCAAAAGAAACAAAATACAGTGGCTGTCATGCGGCAAACTCAGAATGCGGATTAATCCATGGCCATTCAGTCAACACACCGGATCACGCCGCAGGCTTGAACAATCGATGAAAAACCTCAGCCTTAAAGTACAACTATCCCTCAGTGCCATCGCACTGGCCATCGCACTGCTGCTGGCCCAATTTGCCTTGCAGTTTCAGGTAATGCGCACAGACATCGTGCAAAGAATAGAAAAGCATGAGTTTCGCCAGTTGAGTGAGCTGGCCAGTCACCTCGATGAAAAACTGGAAGACAGTGTCAACATGTTGAACATGGTGGCGCGCCATGTGCCCATCGCTTCGATGGGGCAATTGGTCAGTCTGGAAAAATTTGTTCAAGAAGAGCAGGCCTTGCTGACGGTGTTTGATGACCTCTACGTCTTCGATGCCAAAGGCGTGCTTTTGGTCGACTGGCCAGTCAAGCCTGGCCGCAGGACTCTGGACATGTCAGGAAGGGACTACGTTCAAGGTGTCATCAAGACCGGTGAGCCCGTCATTTCTGCGCCCATTTTGGGGCGGGCCACACAACAGCCCATTGTGGTTGTGGCGGCCCCCATCAAGGACGCCAACGGTCAGTTGGTGGGTATCCTGGGCGGGGTACTTAACCTCAACAAACCCAATTTGCTGGGTTCGATTGCCAGCCGCAAGAACGGTGAGACGGGCTATTTCTACCTCGTCAGTCAGGACCGTCTGCGAATTGCGCATCCAGATCCGGCGCTGATTTTTAAGACCGTCCCGCCAGACAGTGGCAACATCCCCTTTGAAAACGCCATGAAAGGCTTTGAGGGCACGCAAGAGGGGTACAACACGCGGGGTGTCAAGGGACTGTTCACCTTCAAAAAACTGACGACGACGGGTTGGATTGTGGCTTCTGTGGTCCCTTCTGCAGAAGCCTTTGCACCTGTAGAAAACCTCTTCCGCAAAATGCTGGGACTCAGCGGGTTGCTGCTGCTCGTGATGGCACCCTTGCTGTGGATGTTTGTGGCGCGGGTGGTGCGCCCCTTAAATGTTTTGGCCCGCGCCATGCACCAGACGGCGTCCCGCATGCGCGATGGGCAGGTGGTCGCCCCCATTGCCCAAGTGGGCAGCCATGAGATCCAGATGGTCACGCACGCGTTCAACGATTTCGTGGAGGCGCGTCTGCACGCCGAAAAAGATCTGGCCATGGCCCGGGACGCCGCACAAGCGGCCAATGCCTCCAAAAGTGACTTTTTGGCCAACATGAGCCATGAGATCCGCACGCCCATGAACGGCATTTTGGGCATGACCGAGCTGTGCCTGCAAACCCGTTTGACAGCCGAGCAAAGAAGCTACTTGGACATGGTCTCGACATCGGCGCATTCTCTGCTGGCCGTGATCAATGACATCCTGGACTTTTCCAAAATCGAGGCACGCAAGCTCAGCTTGGACCCGCATCCTTTTTCTTTGCACAGCCTGATCCGGCAAGCCACACGCACGCTGTCCTTGCGGGCCAGTGAAAAAGAGCTCGAATTGGTTTGTGACGTGGATGGCAAGGTGCCCGATGAGGTCATTGGCGACCCTTTGCGCCTGCAGCAGGTGATCACCAACTTGTTGGGCAATGCCATCAAATTCACGGCGCAAGGTGAAATTTTGTTGTGCGTGAAACCCATGATGTCCCCGCCTAACCGTGATGGTGTCTGGCTGGAGTTCGCGGTCAAAGACACCGGCATCGGCATTGCGAGCAACAAGCAGGCTCTGATTTTTGATGTGTTCACTCAAGCAGACTCCAGCACCGTACGCCGGTTTGGCGGCACAGGCTTGGGGCTGGCCATCAGCCGCAGCCTGGTGCGCATGATGGGCGGCGACATCAGCGTCAATAGCCAACTCGGTCATGGCAGCACCTTCAGTTTTTATGTACAGCTGCACACCTTGGTGGATGCCCCTGACTGTGCGCAAAGCTTGGCCGCAGCGTGGACAGGCCAAACACTGTTGCTGGTGGATGACAACGCCAGCAGCCGCAAAGTACTGAGTCACCAACTGCAAACTTTGGGACTGAACACGGCTGCGGTTGACGGCGCTGCACAGGCGCTGCATTCGCCCCAGCTGCGTCAAGCCCGATGTGCGTTGATCGATGTGAACATGCCTGATATCGATGGTTTTGCGCTGGCTGCGCAGTTGAGACAGCTGTTTTCAGCCGAGCAAATGCCCATCATCATGATGGGCGCCCTTAGCGAGCAGATGAGCCAAGAGTTGCTGGACCCCCAGGGCATACAGGGTTTTTTGGTCAAGCCGATCGATGTCAATGAATTGGCCAGCGTTTTGAACGGGCTGACCCAGACATTGTCGTCCGCAGTGCCAGTTCCCACCCCCACAGCCGAGCCCGCATTCAAGTCGCAGCGCATTTTGCTGGTCGAAGATACGCCCATCAACCAGACGCTGGAGACCATTTTGTTGCAACGCATGGGCTACGAAGTCAGCATCGCGAACAATGGCATCGAGGCGATTGAGGCTTTTTCAACGCGTGAATTTGACCTGATCATGATGGACATCCACATGCCCGAAATGGGTGGGGTGGAAGCTGCGGAAATCATCCGGACGCTGGAGAAAAACCAGCAGCTCAAGCGCACGCCCATCATTGCTGTGACGGCCAATGCCCTCAAGGGGGACAAGGAACGTTATTTGGCTGTTGGCATGGACGGTTATGTGTCCAAACCTATCTCCGTGGATGCGTTGCGCCACGAAATCCAGGGGCTGTTGCGCGAGGATTTCCCCCGAAAACTGGCCGCTTGATGGCTTGGGGGGCGGCAGACAGGCGGCGCAAGCATTAAAGTGAGCGCCATGTCACATGTCTTCAAACGCTTGGGTCTGGCAGCACCCATTTTTCAGGCACCCATGGCGGGCGCTCAGAACCACCGCTTGGCCTTGGCCGTTTGCCAGGCAGGGGGCCTTGGGGCGCTGCCAGGGGCCATGCTCAGCCCGGACGCCCTGCAGGCCGAACTCCAAGCGCTGACGGCGGCGACCTCTGCGCCTTACAACGTCAACTTTTTTTGCCACACACAGCCATCGCTTTTGCCAGAAGCTCAAATGCGTTGGCAGCAGGCCTTGACCCCTTATTACCGCGAATTCGGGCTGGACCCCGCCCAAATGCCCAGTGGCCCGGGGCGTGTGCCTTTTGCGCACGACAGCGCCGATGTGCTGGAGGCTTTTCGACCCGCGGTGGTGAGTTTTCATTTTGGCCTGCCCGCGCCCGATTTGCTGGCACGCGTCAAAAGTTGGGGTTCGCTTGTGGTTTCGTCCGCCACCACAGTGGACGAGGCCCGCTGGCTGCAGGCGAACGGCGCTGACGCCGTCATCGCGCAGGGCTTGGAGGCCGGTGGGCACCGGGGCATGTTTTTGACGACTGACCTGAGCACACAAATCGGCACCTTCGCCTTGTTGCCCCAAATCGTGCACGCCGTGGATGTGCCGGTGATGGCTGCGGGCGGTGTGGGCTCTGACCAAAGTGTCGCCGCGGCCAAACTGCTGGGTGCGGCAGGCGTGCAAATTGGGACGGCTTATTTGTGCAGCCACGAAGCCAGCACCAGCGCCCTGCACCGCGCCGCCTTGTTGTCACCCGACGCCCAGCACACCGCCTTGACCACTTTGTTCAGCGGGCGTCCGGCGCGGGGCATCGTCAACCGCCTCATGCGTGAATTGGGGCCTTTGAATGCAGCGGCCCCGGCGTTTCCTTTGGCCACAGCGGCCATTGCGCCTTTGCGGACCGCTGCTGAAGCGCAGGGACTGAGTGATTTCACGCCCTTGTGGTCTGGCCAGAACGCCTCGAATGCACGCAGCTTGAGTGCCACCGACATCACGCACGGGTTTGTGCAGGCCTGGCTCAATACATCCATGCATCAAGAAGGCTGAGGTAATCGACCAAGAGGATAGGCGTTTGTAGCTTCTTGCTTTCAGGTCCAAGCTCGGCGTCTGCCCAAAGGCACAATCTCCCCCATGGCCAAAGACAAATCGATATTCACCTGCACCGAATGCGGCGGCACCAGCGCCCGTTGGATGGGCAAATGCCCCAGCTGCAACGCCTGGAACACCCTGATCGAAGGCTCCACCGAGCCCGCGGCGGGCAAAAACCGCTTTGGTTCGGTGCATGCCTCGCTGGCCCCCACTTCTGAAGTGCTGCCCCTGGCCCAGATCGAAGCAGCCGATTTTGAGCGCCACCCCACCGGTATCGACGAGCTCGACCGGGTATTGGGCGGCGGCATGGTCGAAGGCGGGGTGGTGCTGATCGGCGGTGACCCGGGCATTGGCAAGTCCACCCTGCTGCTGCAAGCGGTGGACGCGCTGCAGCGCAGCGGCATGAACACCTTGTATGTGACAGGCGAAGAAAGCGGCGCCCAGGTGGCCATGCGCTCGCGCCGCTTGGGTCTGCCCGACTCGCAAGTGCCGGTGCTGCCCGAGATCCAGCTCGAAAAGATTTTGCACACGCTGCAATCGCGCCAGCCAGGCATTGCCATCATCGACTCGATCCAGACGGTGTATTCGGACCAACTCACCAGTGCCCCCGGTTCGGTGGCCCAGGTGCGCGAATGTGCGGCGCACCTGACGCGCACCGCCAAATCGACCGGCACCACCATCGTGCTGGTCGGCCATGTGACCAAAGAAGGCGCGTTGGCCGGCCCCCGCGTGCTGGAGCACATGGTGGACACGGTGCTGTACTTTGAAGGCGACACCCATTCGAACTTCCGCTTGATTCGCGCCATCAAAAACCGCTTTGGCGCCGTCAACGAGATCGGCGTCTTCGCCATGACCGAAAAAGGACTCAAGGGCGTGAGCAACCCCAGCGCTATCTTCTTGAGCCAACACGCCGAGCCCGTGCCCGGCAGCTGCGTGATGGTGACGCTCGAAGGCACGCGCCCGCTGCTGGTGGAAATTCAGGCCTTGGTGGACAGCGGCGGCCCATCGCCCAGGCGCTTGAGCGTGGGCTTAGACCGGGACCGCTTGGCCATGCTGCTGGCGGTGCTGCACCGCCACGCGGGCGTGGCCTGCATGGACCAGGACGTGTTTGTGAACGCCGTGGGCGGCGTGCGCATCAGCGAACCCGCAGCCGACTTGGCGGTGATGCTGGCGATCACCAGCAGCCTGAGGGGCAAAGCCTTGCCCAAGGGCTTCATCGCTTTTGGCGAAGTGGGCTTGGCCGGTGAAGTGCGCCCAGCGCCGCGTGGCCAAGACCGCCTGAAAGAAGCGGCCAAACTGGGCTTCAAGGTGGCGGTGGTGCCCAAAGCCAATGCCCCCAAAAAGAACGACAAGGCCTTTGAAGGCCTGACGATTTATCCGGTCGAGCGCATCGAAGAAGCCATGCAAGTGGTGCGCGGGCTGGACTGAATCGGCGCCGCTGGATGATAAGTATGAATTTGGACCCCGGGTCTTCGCCCGGGGTGACAGCTTATTTTGTCAATCCGGACTTGATCCGGGATCCAGCACAATTCCACTGCCTTTTTGCAAGTTCAATGGGCCAGTCAGGATGGACTGGCCAACACAGGCGTCCAATTTGGCTAAAAGCGCTCCAATTCTGGGTGCTTGATCGCCCCCGCCCGCACCAACATGCGTCCGTATTCGGCGCAGCGGTTCAGGGTCGGGATGACCTTGCCGGGGTTGAGAAGGCCTTGCGGGTCAAAAGCGCGTTTGACCGCGAACATTTGCTCGTTTTCTTCAGCGCTGAACTGCACACACATGCTGTTGACCTTTTCGATGCCCACGCCGTGCTCGCCCGTGACGGTGCCGCCCATGGCCACGCTGGTTTCCAAGATGTCGGCGCCAAACAGTTCGCAGCGGCGCAGTTGGTCGGGGTCATTCGCATCAAACAAAATCAGTGGGTGCAAGTTGCCATCACCCGCGTGGAACACGTTCAGGCAGCGCAGGGCGTATTTGGTTTCCATCTCGGAGATGGCTTGCAAGATGTCGGCCAGGCGTTTGCGAGGAATGGTCGAGTCCATGCACATGTAGTCGGGGCTGATGCGACCCGATGCGGGGAATGCGTTTTTGCGACCGCTCCAGAATTTCAGGCGTTGGGCTTCATCGCGGCTCACAGTGATGGCGGTGGCCCCGCAGCCGCGCAGCACTTCGCTCATGCGGCCGATCTCTTCTTCGACTTCTTCGGGCGTGCCGTCGCTCTCACACAGCAAAATCGCCGCCGCGCTCAGGTCGTAGCCCGCATGCACAAAGTCTTCCACGGCAATGGTCATGGGGCCGTCCATCATCTCGAGCCCCGCCGGGATGATGCCGGCCGCGATGACGGCGGCCACCGCGTCACCGGCTTTGCGCACATCGTCAAAGCTGGCCATGATGCAGCGAGCCAGTTGCGGCTTGGGCACCAATTTGACGGTGACTTCGGTCGTCACAGCCAGCATGCCTTCGCTGCCCACCAGCACCGCCAGCAGGTCGTAACCGGAGGTGTCGAGCGCGTCGCTGCCGAACTCGATCGGGTCGCCCTCGATGGTGAAGCCTTTCACCTTGAGCACGTTGTGCACCGTCAGGCCGTATTTGAGGCAGTGCACACCGCCTGAGTTTTCTGCCACATTGCCGCCAATCGTGCAGGCGATTTGGCTGGACGGGTCTGGGGCGTAATAAAGGCCATAGGGTGCGGCTGCCTCGCTGATGGCCAGGTTGCGCACGCCGCATTCGACTACGGCGGTGCGGCTGACTGGGTCGATGTTTTTGATCTGGTTGAAGCGGGCCATCGACAGCGTCACGCCCAGCTTGTGCGGCATGGCGCCACCCGACAAGCCGGTGCCCGCTCCACGGGCCACCACCGGCACTTGCAGCGCGTGGCAGGCCTTGAGCACGGCTTGCACCTGGGCTTCAGTCTCTGGGAGACAGACGACCAAAGGCCGCTCGCGGTAGGCGGTCAGGCCGTCGCACTCGTAAGGCGTGGTGTCTTCGGGGGTGTAGAGAATGGCGTCTTGCGGCAGCACCCGGCCTAGGGCCTGAACCACAGCGCGTTGGCGCTCGGCACGTTCGGTGGCGGTCAGTTGCTGTGTTTCGGCAGGGGTGTTGGCGCTCATGGCATTCAAAACCTTCAAGTTAGGCCTTAACTGTACGCGCAAGCCCAAGTTGCGGGGCTGAAGAATCTTTGACAGGCTTGTGAAATCAGGCCAGGGCTTTTTTGAGCCAGTCGGCAAAGGTGGCGCATTCCCAGCGCTCCATGGTGCCGGTGCGCCAGCACAGGTAATGGGCGTGCGGGCTGGGCACGCTGCGCTCGAACAGGCGCACCAAATGGCCGCTTTCAACCCAAGGTGCACCCAGTTTGGTGCGAATCAAGCCGACACCCAGGCCTTGGGCGGCGGCGTCGCACATGAGGCCGATGTCGTTGAAGGACGAGCCGTCCATGGGTTCGGGCCAGTCCAGGTCGTGCGCGGCAAACCAGGTGCGCCAAGGCTCCAGCGGGCTGCGCAAAAGGGCCACCCCTTGCAGGTCTTCAACGCTGGCAAAGGGGCCGTTTTCGCGCAACCAGGCGGGGGAGGCCAGTGGCGTCACATCGTCTTTGGCCAGGCAAATGTGCTCCACATCTGAATAGCGCCCTGTGCCAAAGCGCACGGTCAGGTCAGCATCTTCGGCCACCACATCCAGCAGGGGGATGCTCACTTGCAAAGTGATGTCGATCTCGGGGTAGGCGTCAATAAATGTTTTCAGGCGCGGCATCAAGATGGACCGGGCAAACGTGGGTGTGACCGCCAAGCGCAGTTTGCGCCGTCCCGGTGTGTTGCTGGCGCTGGGAAAGCGTTGCAGCGACACCAAACCTTCGCGCACATGGGCCAGATACTCGATGCCTTCGGTGGTGAGTGAAAAATCGGCTCGCCCAAACAGCTTGGTGCCGATGATTTGCTCCAGCTGCTTGACCCGGTGGCTCACCGCGCTGGGCGTCACGCACAGCTCCTCGGCCGCTTGGGTCACGCTGCGCAATCGCGCCAAGGCTTCAAAGGTCAAGAGGCACTGGATGGGGGGAATGCGCGAGTGGGCGGACATGGTGAATCAGTTGGGGGCAGCGCTGAAGAGCTGTCCCAGAAGGTTGTTCATTTAAAAATCACGGTTTTGTGACCGTTGATCAGCACGCGGTGCTCGCTGTGCCATTTGACGGCGCGGGCCAGCACCTGGCTTTCGGTGTCACGGCCTTGGGCTGTGAGGTCTTCCACGGTTTTGCTGTGGTCCACGCGGGCCACGTCTTGTTCGATGATGGGGCCTTCGTCCAGGTCGGCCGTCACGTAATGGGCCGTGGCGCCGATCAGCTTCACACCCCGGTCATGTGCCTGGTAGTAAGGCTTGGCCCCCTTGAAGCTTGGCAAAAACGAGTGGTGGATGTTGATGGCACGCCCGGCCAGTTTGCGGCACAGGTCGTCACTCAAGATTTGCATGTAACGCGCCAACACCACCAACTCGGCGCCTTCGGCCTGGATGATCTCGTATTGTTTGGCTTCAGCCTGTTGTTTGGTGTCCGCGGTCACAGGGATGTGGTGAAAGGGCACGTTGTAGCTGGCCGCCAGCTGGTAAAACTCGCGGTGGTTGCTGACGATGGCTCGGATGTCCAAAGGCAGTAGGCCACTTTTCCAGCGGAACAGCAGGTCGTTCAGGCAGTGGCCTTCTTTGCTGACCATGATCACGGTGCGCATGGGCTGGGCGGTGGCGTGCAGGTCCCATGCCATGTTGAAGGAGGTGGCAAACGCACCCCACTGGGCATTCAAGGCTTCACCGCCCAACTGATCACACGCGAACTGCACCCGCATGAAAAACAGACCTGTGTCGTGGTCGTTGTATTGGGCAGCTTCTTCAATATTGCCCCCGCGCTCGAGCAAAAATCCCGAGACGGCGTGCACGATACCGGTGCGGTCAGGGCAAGAGAGGGTCAGGATGTAGGTGGTCGTGGCAGGTGGATTCATGGGGTGGGATTGTCGCCCATCTTGCGCTCTTGCCCGTGCATCCAGTCGGCACGCCCAGCACCTGTGCATGAAAGATGTGCTGCGGCGTTGCCACAGTGGCAAATGTTGTCATGAGGGGCCAAAAATGGGCCGTGCTGTCATGCATGTGCGCCTTGCCCGGCGGGCGCTCCTATAAACTGGAGGACGCCCAGACTCATATGCAAGGAGACCGCCTGTGAACCCCGCACACATTCCTATGGACAACCAATGGTTGCCCTTCACGCCCAACCGCACGTTCAAACAAGACCCACGCGTGTTCGTGGGGGCCGAGGGCATGCACTTCACCACGCACGATGGCAAAAAGGTCATCGACGGCATCTCCAGCCTGTGGTGCGTGGGCGCGGGCCACAACCGCCGCCCGATCAACGAGGCCATCAAAAACCAGCTCGACACACTGGACTACGCCACAGCGTTTCAGGCCAGCAACGACAAGGCCTTCAAAGCGGCGCAGATGATTGCCGACATGGCCCCCGGCGACTTGAACAAGGTGCTGTTTTGCAACTCCGGCTCTGAAGCGGCCGACACCGCTTTGAAAGTGGCTCTGGCCTACCACCGCGCCCGAGGCGAAGGCCACCGCAATGTGTTCATTGGCCGGGAAAAGGGTTACCACGGCGTCAACTTCGGCGGCATGAGCGTGGGCGGCCTGCCGGCCAACCGCAAGGTGTACGGCGCACAGTTGCTGCCGCGTGTGGACCACATGCGCTTCATCCACGACTCGGTGAACCACGCCTACATCCACCACGAAGAACCCGTGTGGGCCGAAGATCCTTTGCTCGAGCTGGAAAATCGCATCTTGGTGCTGCACGATCCGAGCAACATCGCCGCCGTGATCGTCGAGCCGATTGCGGGTAGCGCGGGCTGGTACATCCCGCCCAAGGGTTATGTCAAGCGCCTGCGCGAGATTTGCGACAAGCACGGCATCTTGCTGATTTTTGACGAGGTCATCACCGGCTTTGGCCGCTTGGGCGTGAACTTTGGCGCTGACTATTACGGTGTGGTGCCCGATATGCTGAACTTTGCCAAGGCGGTGACCAACGGGGTGATTCCGCTGGGTGGCGTGATCTGCCGCGACTTCATCTACGACGCAATGATGAACGCCAATTCGCCTGCCCACGCCATCGAGTTTTTCCATGGCTACACCTATTCCGGCCACCCCGTGGCCTGCGCCGCTGCGATTGCCACGCTCGATTTGATGAAGGAAGAAAACCTGTTCGCCCGCGCGGGGCAGCAAGGCCGGGTGTTGGGCGACGCGATGCACAGCGCCTTGAAGGGCTTGCCCAACGTGATCGGCATCCGCACGCTGGGCTTGGCCGGGGCGGTGGAGCTGGCCAGCATCCCGGGTACACCGGGCAAGCGGGCTTACGACATCTTCATGGACTGCTTCCACCACGGCGTTTGGGTGCGCCCGGCAGGCGAGAACATCGTCATTTGCCCACCCTACATTGTGGAAGACGCGCACATCGACCAGATTGTGCAGACCGTGGCCGACAGCATCCGCCGACACGCTTGATGCACGGGACCCAGGGTGCGGGGGAGCGCCCTTGAAAATCTGGCCGCGCACCTTGGGTACTTTGGCCGCCGCTTGGCTGGCCGCTGAACTGTGCGTCTGGCTGGGCACGCCCATCCC
>JBIKHW010000335.1:0-3805 GCA_044361935.1 Limnohabitans sp.
CCAGGCGACACCCACGCCTGACGCTTGGTCTCAAAATGAATGTCTCTTTCACCACACAGCAGAGACGCACATGCAACACATCGGATTTATCGGCGCTTCGGGTTTGATGGGCCATGGCATGGCCAAGAACATCCGGGCCAAGGGGTTTGACTTGTCGATCTCGGTGCACCAACGCACCGCGCCCGTGCAAGACCTGTTGGCTGCAGGTGCCCGCCAGGTGGGCAGTTATGCCGACTTGGCCGCTTGTGACGTGGTGCTCATTTGTGTGACCGGCTCACCCCAGGTCGAGGCGGTGGTGGCCGGGCCGGGCGGTTTGTTGTCCAAGGCACGCGCGGGCCTGATCGTCATCGACACCTCCACCAGCGAGCCCGAATCCACCCGCCGCCTGGCCGCGCTGTGCGCTGCGCAGGGCGTCATTTATGTGGACGCGCCGCTCACACGCACGCCCATCGAGGCCGAGGCGGGTAAGCTCAACTCCATGGTGGGGGCGACGCCCCAGGTGTTTGCCCGCATCGAGCCGGTGATTCGCGCCTACAGCGAGAACGTGTTCCATGTGGGCGAGATGGGCGCTGGCCACGTCATCAAATTGCTGAACAACTTTGTGGCCCAGGCCATTTGCACCGCCACAGCAGAAGCCTTTGCGGTGGGGGCCAAGGCGGGGGTGGACTTGAACCAGCTGGTGCAGGTCATCTCGGCTGGCGGCGTGAATTCGGGCCTGTTCCAGCTGATGAGCAAAACCCTGCAGGGCGACTACGGCGCCATGAAGTTCGAGCTGAATAACGCGGCCAAGGATTTGCGTTACTACTCACACCTGACCGAGGCCATGAAAGTGCCCTCCATGATCGGCACCAGCGTGCACCAGGCCCTGAACACGGCCGTGGCTTTGGGTTATGGCAGCGAGATGGTGCCTTCGCTGGTCAAGGCGCAGGCCCATCTGAATCAGGTCACGATCGTCAAGGCTTAAGGCGTTCGAAGCCTTCGCTGGTTTGGAGGGCCTGGGCCACCTCCATCACGCTCGGCCGTTGACGCGGCTGTTCTGACAAACAGGCCTGGGCTAGGTTTTCCAGGGCCTGAATGGCCGGGTGGTCCGCGTGCTCGTGTGCCACAGCGCCCAACTCTTGCAGCAAACACCCCAAGGCCCGCACCTCCAAAGCCAGCAGGTTTTGGCGCAGTTCGGGCCGATCTGTGGGCAGCCGCGTGGCTGCGCCAAAGTCACCCAAACGGGCCTGGCCCTGCAGCGGGTCGATTTGGATGTTGTGCGCGTACACGTCGCCGTGCATCACGCCGCGTTGGTGCAGGTGCGCCACGGCACCCGCCACATCACTGGCAATGCGCAGGGCCAATGCACCAGAGAGCTGAAAGCCCTGCGGGTACACATCGCGGGTACAGCTGTCCAGACTCGGCGGACCCGCCAGATTGACGTGAGCCGAAGGAATCAGTGGCATGAGCAAACCCTGGGCCTGTGCAGGGTGGCCCGTGAGCCGCGCCACGGGCGTGGTGAGCGCTGGGTCTTGCCCGGCTGCCAAGCAGGCGGCCAGCTCGTCTTCGGGCAGGCCGTCGCTGGTCACCTCGCCTTTGAAGAGCTTGAGCGCCAAGGGTTGTGCCCAGCCCCTGGCCTGCACTTGGTAGATGTGGCCCGAAGCGCCCTCGCCCAGCAACGGGCCGTGCGTCAAATCGGACCAAGCCATGCCCGGCAGCTCGGACCCTCCGCGAACCACCCAGCCCATGGCATTGCCCGCCAGCGCCAGCCAGGACAAGCGGGGCAATTCGGTTAACCAGCCAGGCACTTCGGTCAGGCGGTTGGCCGAAATGCGCAGCAGCTCCAGACGGTGCGCTTGCTGCAGGCTGTCGGGCAATGCCCGCAGCCGGTTGCCCGCCAGCATCAGCTTTTGCAGGGCTGGGCGCTGGCCCAGTTCAGTGGGCAAGTGGCCGATCGCGTTGTCGGTGAGCGTGAGCCAGCGCAAAGCGGGCGGCAGCGCGGCGGCGGGCACATCCGCGATGCGGTTGGCTTTGAAACCCACCATGTGCAAAGTCGGGCAACCGCCCAACACTTCGGGCAATACCTCAAAGTCGTTGTCCGAGGCAAACAGCACCTGCAGCTTGTGCAAACGGGATAACTGGTGCGGCAATTCGCGCAAGCGGTTGCCACTGAGGTTGAGCACCTCCAGCGTGTCGGCCAACGCGAAAATTTCTTCGGGCAGTTCGCTCAGACCACAAGACAGATCAAGGCGGTGCGTGCCTGCCAGGGCACCGCTGCGCAGTTGTTCCAGGGTGTGCATGCGCGTTCAGCGGTAGGTGGCCAGGTGGATGTTGGTTTCGGTGCTGCGGATGCCACTGACCAAACGAATGCGTTCCAGCACTTCGGACAGCTCTTTCATCGACGAAGCCTCGATCTCGGCCAACAAATCCCAACGGCCATTGGTGTCGTGCAGACTCACCACGCCGGGCTCGCCCAACAGACTGGCAATGACCTGGCGGGTGGTGTTGCCCTCGATCAGCACGCCCATCCAAGCCTTGATGCGCTCGGGTTCGGCTTCGGGGCGCAGCTTGATGGTGTAGCCCACGATGACCTGCTGGTCTTCGAGTTTGCGCAGGCGGTTGTTCACAGTGCCACGCGAGACCCCCAGCTTGTGCGCGAGGTCTGCGATGTTCATGCGGGCGTTTTGCCGAAGCAAGCTGATCAGGTGCTGGTCAATGTCATCCATGGTGCAAATTGTCATTCAATGCTGTCATTTTGACAAAAATATGCTTGAAACAGCATATTTTTGACGATTTACTTTGCCAGGTCGGGCCATGACACTTCTCGCACCGACCCACCCATCGATCCACCCATCGATCCACCCATCGCCCCACAAGGGGCGACCAGCTGAACCCCATGACCATGAACCACCCCCATACCCCCCATGGCTCTTTTTCGACCATGCCCCTGTACCTGAGCGCCCCCGACGCTGTGGCCTTGGTGCGCCGCAAGGGCCTCAAAAACTGCATTGCGGGCATGGCCGAGTACATCCGCGCCGACTTTTTGCGCTGGCCGGACTTTGACAAATCGGCCCGCGTGGCCCACCACTCCCAGGGCGGCGTGATCGAGCTGATGCCGATCGCGGACGACACCACCTACAGCTTCAAATACGTCAACGGCCACCCCCACAACACCGCCATCGGCTTGTCCACGGTGATGGCCTTTGGCGTGCTGGCCAATGTGGCCACGGGTGCCCCCACGCTGGTGAGCGAGTTGACGCTGACCACTGCCCTGCGCACCGCCGCTACCTCGGCATTGGCCGCCAGGGCCTTGGCCCGACCCCATAGCCGCGTGATGGCGCTGATCGGCAATGGCGCACAAAGCGAATTCCAGGCCATCGCCTTCCAGCATCTGGTGGGCATCGACACGGTGCGGCTGTTTGACATCGATCCACAAGCCACCACCAAGCTGTTGGCCAACCTGAGTGCCACGGGTCTGAAGCTGAAGGTCTGCACCAGCGTGGCCGAGGCGGTCCAAGGGGCCGACATCGTGACCACCATCACCGCGGACAAGGCCTGCGCGACCATCGTGACGGCCGACATGCTCGCGCCCGGCATGCACATCAATGCCGTGGGTGGTGACTGCCCGGGCAAGACCGAGTTGGCCGCGGATGTGCTGCAAGCGGCCAAGGTGTTTGTGGAGTTCACGCCGCAAACCCGCGTCGAAGGCGACATCCAGCAAATGCCCAGTGTGAATCGCCCCGGGTTTTGAGGAGGCTCCACACTTTGAGAAGATGGAGCCATGAGCAAGAAATCAAATCGTTTTTCACCCGAGATCCGCGAACGC
>JBIKHW010000336.1:0-3799 GCA_044361935.1 Limnohabitans sp.
ATCGGCATCACCGATGGTTTGGAAAAAGCCAACAACGACGCGGCTGTCAAGGCCGTGGTCATCACCGGCGGCGGCAAAGCCTTCTCGGGCGGTGCCGACATCCGCGAGTTCGGTTCGCCCAAAGCGACTCAAGAACCCAATTTGCTGAGTGTGATCTCCGCTTGCGAAAAATCTGTCAAGCCAGTTGTTGCTGCCATGCACACAGTCGCCATGGGTGGCGGACTGGAGCTGGCCCTAGGTTGCCATTACCGCATTGCAGCGCCTGACACTTCCATTGCCTTGCCAGAAGTCAAGCTGGGTCTCATTCCCGGAGCAGGCGGCACGCAGCGCCTGCCCCGTGTCATTGGCGTGGAAGCGGCGCTGAACATGATTGTCAGTGGCGAAGCCATCAAGAGCGACATGCTGGCCATGTTGCCTGGCCAGAAACTCTTTGATGTGATGGCTCAATCGGCCGAGAGTCTGCCCGAAGAAGCCTTGGCGCTGGCCCGCAAAGTGGCCACCGCACACGCCGATGGTTCACCCTTGCCTCTGGTGCGCAATTTGCCTTGCAAGCATGTGCAGGGCGATGCCTATTTCCAGTTCACTCGCAATATGGTCAAAGGCATGGCGAAAAACCTGCCTGCCCCACTCAAGTGCGTGGACGCTGTCGAAGCGGCGACCCAGAAAAAGTTTGACGACGGCATGGTGCTCGAGCGTGAGATCTTCACCAACCTCATGTTCACGCCGGAGAGCCGTTCGCTGCGCCACATCTTCATGGCCGACCGTGCCGCCAGCAAGATCGCAGACGTGCCCAGCGACACCCCTCAGCGCAACATCCAGAGCGTGGCCGTTATTGGTGCAGGCACCATGGGCGGCGGCATCTCGATGAACTTCCTGAACGCGGGCATCCCGGTCAAGATGCTGGAAATGAAACAAGACGCGCTGGACCGTGGCGTGGCCACCATCCGCAAAAATTACGAAGCCCAAGTCAAAAAAGGCAAGCTCAAGCAAGACAAATACGAGCAGCGCATGGCTTTGCTGACCACCACGCTCAGTTACGACGACATCGGCCAAGCCGACCTGGTAATCGAAGCCGTGTTCGAGGAAATGAGCGTCAAGGAAACCGTCTTCAAGAAACTTGACGAAGTGATGAAGCCCGGTGCGATCCTGGCCTCGAACACCTCAACCTTGGACGTCAACCAGATCGCTAACTTCACCAAGCGTCCTCAAGACGTGGTGGGCATGCACTTCTTCAGCCCCGCCAACGTGATGAAGCTGCTCGAAGTGGTGCGTGGCGTCCAAACCGGCAAAGACGTCATGGCCACCGTCATGGCCATCGGCAAGAAGATCAAGAAAACCTCGGTGGTTTCTGGCGTGTGCGACGGCTTCATTGGCAACCGCATGATCGAGCAGTACAGCCGCCAAGCCGGTTTCCTGATCGAAGAAGGCTGCACACCCGCCCAGGTGGACAAGGCGGTCGAGAAATTTGGTTTTGCCATGGGCCCCTTCCGCATGGGCGATCTGGCCGGCAACGACATCGGCTGGGCCATCCGCAAGCGCCGCTACCAAGAAAAGCCGGGCATGAAGTACAGCAAGACCGCTGACTTGCTCTGCGAGATGGGCCGCTACGGCCAAAAAACCGGCGCAGGCTGGTACGACTACCAAGCCGGCAAGCGCGACGCGATCCCCAGCCCCGTGGTGGTCGAGATGATCGAAAAGCACCGTGCAGCTCTTGGCATCACGCCACGCAAAATTTCCGACGAAGAAATCGTGCAGCGCTTGGTGTTTTCGCTGGTCAACGAGGCCTGCCACATTCTGGAAGAAGGCATTGCCAGCAAGGCCAGCGACATCGACATGGTCTACATCACCGGTTACGGCTTCCCGTTCTGGCGCGGTGGCCCCATGAACTACGCCGACACGATTGGCCTGTTCAACGTGGCCGAAGCCATGAAGCGCTTCGCCAAGAACCCGCTTGACGACGCCCATTTTTGGCAACCCGCACCTTTGTTGGCGCGTTTGGTGGCCGAAGGCAAGACATTCAACTGATTTTTTAAATTTTTGGCGGGACAGATCTTCAGCTCTGTCCCCCACATGAAAGGACCATCATGACGAATGCTGTCATCGTATCTACCGCACGCACACCGCTGGCCAAGAGCTGGAAGGGCGCTTTCAACATGACCCACGGGGCTACCCTGGGTGGTCACGCGGTGCAACACGCTGTGGCCCGCGCTGGCATTGACGCCGCCGAAGTCGAAGACGTGATCATGGGCTGTGCCAGCCCCGAGGGCGCCACCGGTGCCAACATCGCCCGCCAGATCGCGCTCAAGGCCGGTCTCCCCATCTCGGTGTCGGGCATGACCGTCAACCGTTTTTGCTCCTCTGGTTTGCAAACCATTGCCTTGGCCGCACAGCGCATCATCGCTGGCGAAGGTCAGGTCTATGTGGCCGGTGGTGTGGAGAGCATCTCTTGCGTGCAGCAAGAGATGAACACCCACATGATGCAAGACTTGGCTTTGGCCAAGATGAAGCCCGAGATTTACTGGAACATGCTGCAAACCGCCGAACAAGTGGCCAAGCGCTACAAAATCGGCCGTGATGTGATGGACGCCTACGGTGCGGCCAGTCAGCAAAAAGCCTGCGCTGCTCAAGCCGCTGGTTTGTTCAACGACGAAATCGCCCCCATCACCGTCACGCAAGGCGTGATCGACAAGGTCATGGGCATGACCACCAAGCAAGTGACCGTGAGCGTGGACGAAGGCTTGCGCGAAGGCACCACCGTGGAAGCCATTAGCGGCCTGCGCTCGGCACTGCCCGGCGGTTTGGTCTCGGCCGGTAACGCCAGCCAGTTCTCGGACGGCGCAGGCGCTTGCGTGCTTATGGACGAAAAACTGGCCGAGCAGCGCGGTTTGAAGCCGATGGGCCGATTCCTCGGTTTTGCCGTGGCCGGTTGCGAGCCTGACGAAATGGGCATTGGCCCCGTGTACGCCGTGCCCAAAGCTTTGGCACGTTTGGGCCTGACAGTCAACGACATCGACCTGTGGGAACTGAACGAAGCGTTTGCCGTGCAGGTGCTGTACTGCCGCGACAAGCTGGGCATTCCGGCCGATCGCCTGAACGTCAACGGCGGTGCGATCGCTGTGGGTCACCCCTACGGTGTATCGGGCCAGCGCCTCACAGGCCATGCCCTGATCGAAGGCAAACGCCGTGGTGCCAAGCGCGTGGCGGTGACCATGTGCATTGGCGGCGGCATGGGTGCTTGCGGCATTTTTGAAGTGCTGTGATGCGCAAGCGCGTTGACATCTGATCAACGCGAAGGGCGGCTGGCTTGTGCCTGCCGCCTTTTTTTATGTTTTGAATCTGGATGAGTGTCATGAGCCTGCGTCCCACCGTTGATTTTTTGCTGCACGACTGGCTGAAAGTCGAAAGTCTGCAAAGCCGCGAGCGCTTTGCCGACCACTCGCGTGAAACCTTTGACGCCGTGCTCGACACCTGCGAGCGCATCGCGCGTGAAAAATACGCCCCGTTCAACCGTCTGGTGGACACCCAAGAGCCTCACTTTGACGGCGAAAAAGTCATCTTGCCCCACGCCACACACGATGCGTACAAGGCTTATGCCGAGTCGGGCATGCTCAGCGCTGCGCAAGACTACGAGTTTGGCGGCATGCAGCTGCCCTATGCCGTGGAAGCCGCAGCCAACGCCTTTTTTGCCATGGCCTCGGTCAGCATCGGCTCGGGCATGCTCACCAGCGGCAACGCCAATTTGCTGATGGTGCACGGCACTGATTTGCAAAAGCAGGTGTTTGCCGCCAACGAATTCAAT
>JBIKHW010000337.1:0-3787 GCA_044361935.1 Limnohabitans sp.
GTTGGCGTGGCCCACAATGCGCGGCAGCATCCAACTCAGGCCGTGTTCGGCAATCAAGCCCCGCCTGGAAAAAGCGGTGGTGAACACCGCGTTGTCGGCCGCAAACCGGATGTCGCAATACAAGGCGTGCACCAGCCCAATGCCTGCGGTTGCGCCGTTGAGCATGCCAATCACCGGCTTGGGGATCGCCGGGTAAAAACCATAACGGGTCTGGTAATCCAGCCGCTGGTTCACATCAAAGGGTTTTGTCCAAGTGGTGGCCGTGATGTCGCTCGGGTCCAGTCCCTTGAGCAAGTCCATGTCGGCCCCAGCGCAAAATCCGCGCCCTGCGCCCGTGAGCACAATGGCCCGTACACCGTCGTCAGCAGCTGCGGCGTCCATGGCCTCGCGCACCTCGCGCTCCATGACGGCGGTCCAGGCGTTGAGCTTGTCCGGGCGGTTCAGGGTGATGGTCGCGATGCGGTGTTCCACGCTGTACAGGATGTCTTGGAAATTCATGTTCAGGCCTTTCAACAAAACGTTCAACCACTCACACCGTGCGCTTGGCACGGGCTAAAAATGCTTGCGTCGCGGGCTGGTCGATCAATTGCTGGCTCCAGCGCTTGAGCACCTTCTCGAGGCGCGGCGCGGCCACACCCAGCTGCACCATGGCCACACCACCATTGACCGATTCGCTGTAATCGCAAATCAGCCCATCCTGCAGCTCAAAGCGGCTGATGCCATCGATCACCACCTGCCGCCCCGCAAACTCGGGCACGCGTGAGGTAAAACTCGACAAAGACCGCGCGTAAGCCACCCGCCCATTGCACACCGGGTCAAACATCTCCCAGCGGTAATCGGGCCCCGCATCGCGGTGAAACAGCGCGTTCATCATGTGGGCGATGTCGGCGCGGCCCGTGTGGTCGCCATAGATGTAGTCGTGGTAGACGGCACTTGGTGTGAAGCACTGCGCAAAAGCCTCGCCATCACCCGCCTCTGCAGCAGCAGAAAAACGCTGGAGCAATTGTTCAAATTCGGCTTGTTGCATGCGCGGATCTCCTGGTGGGTGTCACATCAATCGGGCAAGGGGTCGGGCAAGCGTTTGAGCGTCCTGATCTTGGAGGCGCTGATGATGATGGCCTGCAGGCCAAAACCCAACACCACACACCACAGGCTCACCGAGACCGGGAAACTCACCCCCACCACTCCGCCAAAGGCCGCCCCCAGCGGGCGTGCGCCGGTGCTGACCACGATGTTGATGGACGTGACGCGCCCGATCATGGCGCAGGGCGTCACGGTCTGGCGCAGCGTGGTGGAGGTGATGGTCCAGATGATCGGCCCCGCACCAAAGAAAAAGTAAGACAGCCCCGCCAGCCAGCCCTGGGGCCACAACAAGGTCAGCGCCATCGTGACCGCCGCCAGCACCGAGAAATAAGGCCCCATCAAAATCGCCTGCCCAAAGGGCAAGGCCCGCACCACACGCGGCGCGAGCAGCGCCCCCACGATCATGCCCACACCATACAAAGCCAGTGTCACGCCCACGCCGCTCGCATCCAGCCCCAGGTCATGGATGGCATAGGGCACATAGGCCGCTTGCAGCATGAACCAAGAAATGTTCCAAGCGATGGAGCAAAACATCATGGGCCGGAGCAAATCGCTTTGCCACACCCACTTGGCCCCGTCTTGCAACTCCAGCAAAGGGTGTCGCGCTGGCATGGGGGCACGCGCAGGCTCGGTTATGCCGCGCAAGCACAACACCGCCGCCACCGACAACATGCCCGACAGCACAAACGCCGCCGACGCCCCGGTCCACGCGATCAAAGCGCCCGCCAAGGCCGGGCCTGCTGCAAAGGCCGCGCTGCGAGCCAACTCCAGCCGCCCGTTGGCTTGCGCAAGGCCCTCCACCTTCACCAGCGCGGGCACCAAAGATGGCGCGGCCACGCTGAAGGCCACCGTGCCCACAGCCGCCATAAAACCAATGATGGCCAAAGCCGCAATCGACACATTTCCTGTGACGATCAGCGCCAGCAGCAACAACAAGGCCAGCGCCCGCAGCGTCTCGGCCAACGCCATCAAGCGCGTGCGGGAGGTGCGGTCCGCCAACAGGCCCAGCGGCATGGACAGCAACAAAAATGGCAGCGATTGGATGGAGGCCAGCAAACCGATTTCACCGGGACCGGCCTGGAGCAAGAGCACCGCCACGATGGGCACTGCGGCCAGGCTCAGCTGCTCGGCCGACTGTGCCAGCAGGTTGGACCAGGCCAGGCGGCGAAAAGAGGCGGAAAGGACTTCAGACATGCACAGGGCGGTGAACCAACGCATCCGCAAGATGCGTCAAACAAGGGCCTTCCATTCTGGGCGCGGCCCAAGGCCCAGCATGTCGCCAAGGTGCACCCACCCAGGCCCCGCCATCCAACCCGATCAGGCCGTCCAGCTCACCAGCCCAAAGTAGCTGGTGCCCAGCACCACCAGACCGAACACGATCCGGTACCAGGCAAACACCTCGAAGCTGTTGGTCGAGATGAACTTGAGCAGCCAACGCACACACACCCAGGCGCTCAAAAACGAAAACACCAGGCCCACCGCAAACATCGGCGCGTCGGCCATGCTGAGCAAAGCGCGGTCTTTGTACAAGCTGTAAGCCCCGGCGCCAATCAGCGTGGGGATCGCCAGGTAAAAAGAAAAATCGGTCGCCGCCTTGCGCGACATGCCCAGCAGCATGCCGCCGATGATGGTCGCGCCGCTGCGGCTGGTGCCGGGAATCATGGCCAGGCACTGCACCAGGCCGACCTTGAGCGCATCTTGCCAACGCATGTCTTCCACCTCGCCAATGCGCACAGCGCTGGCCTGTCTGCGCTCGGCCCACAAAATGATGAACCCACCAATGATGAAACTGGTGGCCACCACCTCAGGCGTGAACAAGTTCGCCTTGATGGCCTTGCCAAACAGCAAGCCCAAAATGACAGCAGGCACAAAGGCGATGAAGACGTTGAGAGCAAAACGCTGGGCATCGGCGCTGTGCGGCAAGGCCCGCACGGTGCTGCTGATTTTTTGCCAATACACAATGATCACGGCCAGGATGGCCCCGGTCTGGATGGCGATGTCAAACACCTTGGCCTTGTCATCGTCAAAGCCCAACAAGGCCCCAGCCAAAATCAAATGCCCGGTCGACGAGATCGGCAAGAACTCGGTCAAACCCTCGACCACGCCCATCACGGCGGCTTTCAGCAACAACATCAGATCCACAAACGCTCCTCAAAATCAGGCTGAATTATCGCTGCTGGACAAGGTACCAAAATCAACGGTTCAATAACGCCTTACCAAGCTGTGTCACAGTGCTGTCCAAACAAAAAATTCCCATCATCACCATGCAACTGACACACACCATCGCCGTGCACATGACCTTGGCCTTGAGCGCCACAGTCTTGGGGCCTTGGGCACTTTGGGCCCGCATGGGCCGCATCACACGACCGCGACTTCACCGGGCATTGGGCTACGCCTGGGTCACCTGCATGCTGGGCGCCGCACTTTCGGGTTTGTTCATCCGGGACTTCAATCTGCCCAATATCTGGGGCTACACCCCGATTCACCTGCTCATTCCTCTGACCTTGATCAGCCTGTACCGGGCGTTTCGCTATCTGGCTGATGGCAACATTGCAGGTCATCGGCAAACCATGCAGTGGCTTTATGGCATGGCGTGTGTGGTCACAGGTGCATTCACCTTATTGCCTGGACGTTTGTTGGGCCAATGGCTTTGGTCTGGCGCTGCGGGTTAAAGCATGCCTTCGCCCTCGATCCACAAAACCGC
>JBIKHW010000338.1:0-3777 GCA_044361935.1 Limnohabitans sp.
ACGCATTATCCACTTCACAAAGCCAAAGGTCAAGGCGGACGGCTTCTTCCCTGAGCAAGAGCCCTCAGGACCAGGTATTTAAGCCCAGGTGATTGAGCCGGAAATACGCAGTTCAGACGAACGTCGGATCGCCTGATCCACAGCGCCCTGGCTGTTGAATTTCTTCACGTAGGCGGTGAAGGTTGCTGTGTTGCCGTTGGGCAATAGCAACTTGAAACTCTTGGCCACACCGGTCACCAGCGCAGTCATCAGGGCCAGCTGGCCTGCATCGCTGTTGTCCTGGTCAACCTCGATGGCAAACGCACCCGGATCAAAGAGACCCAGAATGAATTCCTTGGCGGTCGAATCAAAGTTGGTTCGCTCAATCTCGGAGGCTGAGCCGTCAAAGCCGCTGTAGCTCTTGACGTTGGAAATCTTGGTCCACTGCACAGGGGTTGCAGTACCGCCGCTGGTGTAGGTCGTATATCCAGTCGCGTCCAGTCCAGCAAGGGTCACGATCTTGGTCGTCGGTTCGATGTACTGAACAACGAAGCTGTTGCCGTTGAGCTGCGTGGTGCCAACAACGCCAGCGATAGTAATCACATCGCCCTTGTTCAATGCGGTGACCGCTGAGAGCGTGACCCTGCAAGGGTTGCTGAGCGAGACGGCAGTGATGGTGAGCGCCGACCCGGTGGTCGTGCCGATACTGACCGTGGAGCCTTGGGCTGAGATGGCGGTGCTTGGCATAGAGTTCTCCTAAAAGTTATGGCCTGTTAATTAATTCCAGATCGAAAAATCCAAAATCACCCGGTGCAGCAATGCCTCGGGTTCGAATTGGTCTTGCTCGAGGAGCAAAACGTGGGTGATGGCGCTGCTTTTCACGGCGTCTTTAACGGTCTCGGCCAAGGCAACGGCAGCGGCGTAGGTGGTGTCAAAGCAGTCCACCTGCAGGCGGGTGTTTTCAATGGGTGCGCCGTCGGCCAGGGTGTTTTCTGGTGCGCTGGATACGCGGGCATAGACCACGTAGGGCTTTTGCACGTTGTTGGGCGCAACGTTCGGAAATACCCTTCCCCCGGCCACACCTGCGAGGGCCGTGAAAAGGTCTTGCTGAATCATTTTTTGAACTACTTTTTCAATTCACGTGCGGCTTGCTCGATGCGCTCAGCAAGTCGGGTCTTGATGGCCGTTAGCGCATCGTTTTTCTTCATGTCAAAAGCGGGCCGCAGAAATGGGCGCGCAGACATCTTTACGGTCCCGAACTCCACAAAGCGCCAGTACCAGGCGTCTTGCGAGAGGTTGCCCTTCTTGCCTTGCTTGCGGTACTTCTTGCCATGCCGAACCGTGACAAAGAAGGTCTGCTTGTTCTTGTTCGACAACTCTGGGATCTGTTTCAAAATCACCGAGCGCTTCAAAGTGCCGGGTGGTGGCTGGTCAGGCCCCAGATCGCCCGTGGCAACAGGAGCTTGCAACTTGGCTTCATCCCGGATCAGCTTGGCTCCGGCATAGACCGCTGCTCGCAAGCCGTTCTTGGCCACGCGGTCAGGCAACTCTTTCAAAGCCTTGGCCAAAGCATCAAGGCCCTCAATCTGAACGCTCTCGTACTTAGCCATCGTCCAGGCCCTCTGACGCCAGCAGCGTGACCAGAACATTGCTCTCGTCCTCGTTCAACGCCGCGTGGATGTTGAAGATCCGAGCTTTGTAAAGTGCGCGGTATCCAGATACCACCCGGGTATCGGTCAGACTTGCCTGATACCGCACCGTGATTTGGTGGGAAATTTCGCTGGCCATGCGCTGCGCGCTTTCCAGCTCGCGCCCCGTCAAGGGCTGTATGTCGGCCCAAATGGTGGCCACGTTCAGCCAAGTGCGGACCGGACCGCCATAGCTGTCTTGCACATTGCTTTGTCGCTGCAAGGTAATGCGCCGGTTTAATTGACCCGCTCGTAATGAACTCATGGGATCGCCCTCATACGAAAGCGACCTTGTAGGGGTCAAGCAAACCATCAATGAATGAAAGCGCTTCCACACGGCCGCGACTTAGAACTGCAATCTCTTCGCGGTGGGCATAAAGGCTGCCGACACGCAACTTGATCCAACTCTTGATTCCCTCTGGTACCTGGGCGGCACCGCCATACCCGGCATCGAAGGTGACCGATACCGCACCAATCTGAGGCAAGCAGATCGGCCAGACCTGACCAAACAAGGGGGTGATGCGTGCGGGCTCACAGGCGGTGTCCACCGTGTAGGTAGCGGCAGGCATGACCTGCAGCGCAGATCCCATGTCCAGGTAGTTGATCGAGACGACAGACTGCACCGGCGTCTTGAACAACAAAATGGCGTGCCCCGGCAAGCTGAAAGCTTGACCTGCGGGTACGCCCATCAGAGACGGTCCGGGAAAGCAGTCGAGCACTTGCTTCCAGCGGGCAGTGGTGAACTGCCTGCCGGTCAGAGTTTCGGCTGCTTGACGGGCTGCAGTGATGAGCGATGTGATCAGCATGTCATCCTCGTCAAAATCCACCCGCAGATGGAGTTTGGCTTCCCACAGGGACACCGGCTCCTCTGAAGGTGGTGTGACGAGTTGCAATGGCATTTAGATCACCTGAACCACAGCAGCCTGATTGCCCACGTCTGCGGGTGCATAGCGGGGGTTGACTCCGAGCAGCTGGGCCGAGGTGATGCTGGCAGCCACGCCAACGGTCACTGTGACACGCATAAAACCGAAGCCGTTCACGGTGTCGAGCTCTTCAGGCTTGACATTGACAAGCACCTGTTTGCTGTCACCCGTGGCTTTGACGATCTGGGTGATCGCTTTGCCGCTGATGTCTTTGGCACCGGTGCCTGAACTGTCCAGCGCCTGCTGCAACTTAGCGTCGACAGTGGCCGAGGTGCCAAGCACGCCGGTTTGCACCAACGCCAGAAAGCCAAAGTAGTTGGCGACTGACACCCAGCCGGTACTGGCTGCGCCAGCGGCCTGCGAAGCAGGATCGATCGTGGCGAGCACTGAAAGCAGTTCACTGCCTTTTGCATTGGGAAACATGTGTTTTCTCCTTTGAGATTCTGGGGTTTAGCGAGCGCCAAGTTGAATAAATGGCGACATCGTGGCGCTGCCCTTGGCAGGCGTGATGGCGGTAGAAATCTTCGATTGGCCATCCATGCGGAAGGTGGTTCGAAACGCCGTGAGATCGGCATCGAAGTACAGGTGCATCGACGTGGCGGTCTGCATGCCACCCGCTTTGGTGATGGTCTGGTAGTACTTCAGATCCACCAGCAAGATGTCACCCTGTGCGGAGAAAGTGTTGGCGTGTTGGGACACAAACACCGGGCGACCCAACAGCGTGCCGTAGGGCGATACCTGAATCCCGCCAACGTTCAATCCTGTTGGAAGGTAGATCGGGTAATTACCCAAGGTCAGAGTGAACAATGCTGGCAACACATCGTTGTTGACGATCCACACCGCATTGGCGAATGAGCCTGTCGGCAGACGCGCAATCATCTTGGCCAAGTTTTGTGGAAGCAGCGTTTGCGTCAATTGCCCAGTCTCCTTGGCCACACTGACCGTAGCGCCAGCATTGAGAGCACCTACCGGTACGCCAGAGCCGGAGCCGAACAGGATCGATTCATTGGTTTTCCAGCGAATGGAAAGTGCAATCTTCTCGGGCAGATAAGTCGACAAGGCATTTGCATCTTCCAGCAACTCATCGGTCGTGGGCACCAGGGCCATCAACTTCTTCAGCCGCAAAGTAGACAGTCCCAAAACGGGCTTGGTGGTGACCGAAGGGGCCGCTTCGCCTTGCCAGTAAG
>JBIKHW010000339.1:0-3771 GCA_044361935.1 Limnohabitans sp.
TCAAGCGCATGCGCTACAAAGGACCGGTTTTCCAGATTTCGGCCCTGACCCGCGAAGGTTGTGAGCCCTTGATCAAAGAGATCTACAAACACATCCGCGCCCAGCAGATCATTGAGCAGGGTGTGGTGGACATTGACCCCCGCTTCAAAGAGCAGGACAAACCGCAAGAGCCCGATGCCGATGATCCGCGATTCAAGCCGCTGCCTTCGGATGCCGACTGATCCGGCCTCTGCTGCCTGTTTTAAGCGCTGTTTCAACGCCAAGCCCACATCCCAGCATGACCTCTGCCGCCGTTTCCAAACTCTTGCGCGATGCACGTCGCATCGTTGTCAAAGTGGGCTCCAGTCTCGTGACCAACGAAGGCCGAGGGCTGGACGAGGACGCGATTGGCGAGTGGTGTCGCCAAATGGCGCTGCTCAGCGGCCAGGGCAAAGAGGTGGTGATGGTTTCCAGCGGTGCTATTGCCGAAGGCATGAAGCGCCTGGGCTGGACCACCCGCCCCAGCGAAGTGCCAGCGCTGCAAGCCGCCGCCGCTGTGGGTCAAATGGGCTTGGCGCAAATGTACGAAACCAAGCTGCGTGAAAACGGCATGGGCAGCGCCCAGGTGCTGCTCACGCACGCCGACTTGGCCGACCGTGAGCGTTACCTGAATGCCCGCTCGACCTTGCTCACTTTGCTCCAGCACCGCGTGTTGCCCGTGATCAACGAAAACGACACGGTGGTCAACGACGAGATCAAGTTCGGTGACAACGACACCTTGGGGGCCTTGGTGGCCAACCTGATCGAGGCCGACTTGCTGGTCATCCTGACCGATCAAAAAGGCCTGTACACCGCCGACCCGCGCAAAGACCCGTCGGCCACCTTTGTGCACGAAGCCCATGCCGGTGATCCAGCCCTGGAAGCCATGGCGGGTGGTGCGGGCTCCAGCATCGGCCGGGGCGGCATGATCACCAAAATTTTGGCCGCCAAACGGGCGGCCGGTTCGGGTGCCTCCACCGTGATCGCCTGGGGGCGTGAACCTGATGCGCTGCTGCGCCTATCTCAGGGGGACAACATGGGCACTTTGTTGGTGGCACAAACCGCCAAACAACAAGCCCGCAAACAATGGATGGCCGATCACCTGCAGCTGCGCGGTTCGGTCACTGTGGATGCGGGTGCTGCGCACAAGGTGCTGACCGAGGGCAAGAGCCTGCTGCCCATTGGCATGACGGGCGTGGTTGGAGATTTTTCACGCGGCGATGTTATCGCCATTCGGGACGAGCAAGGCGCAGAAATCGCCAGGGGCCTGGCCAATTACGCCAGTGCTGAGGCCCGATTGCTGTGCCGCAAGCCCTCGCACGATTACGAGGCTTTGCTGGGCTACACCGCCGAGCCCGAGATGGTGCACCGCGACAACCTGATTCTGAGCCGCTGAAGGCAAGAGAGCCTGAAGCCGGGCACTGCAGGGTGGCTCAGCCTTGCGGGTTCGGATCGAAGCTTGCCCCCGGGGGCAATTCCATGTGCAATGGGGGTTGCATCTCACCGTGATCGTGGTCCATGCCTTGATCGCGCGGGCCGCGGCTGCCGCCGCGCAAATAGCGGTTTTGGCGTTCCTGGCGGGGCAAAAAACGGGCCAACTCGGTCAGCGCCATCTCGTACACCCCCCGTTTAAACTCCACCACCACATCCAGCGGCACCCAATAATCGTTCCAACGCCAAGCGTCAAATTCGGGGTGGTCGGTGGCGCGCAAGTTCAGATGGTGGTCGTGCGTCACCATCTGCAAAAGGAACCAGATCTGTTTCTGGCCCTTGTAAAAGCCGCGTGCATCCCGTCGGATGAAGCGGTCTGGCACCTCATAGCGCAACCAGTCACGGGTCCGGGCCACAATGCGCACATGCTCCGGGTGGAGCCCCACCTCCTCGTGCAGTTCGCGGAACATGGCTTGTTCAGGGCTTTCACCCCGGTCAATGCCACCCTGCGGAAACTGCCAGCTGTGGGTGCGGATGCGCTTGCCCCAGAAAACCTGGTTTTTCTGGTTGAGCAGAATGATGCCGACGTTCGGCCTAAAGCCTTCACGGTCAAGCATAATCAACCTCAAATTTTTAAATTGTGTCCATTATGCACGGCGTACCACCGCTTGCTCTTGGATGTTTCCCTGATCCCCCTGCTGAGTTAGCCCGACGCGATGAAAGCCTCCCAGTTCCTCATTTCCACCCTCAAAGAAGCCCCAGCCGACGCTGAAGTGGTCAGCCACAAGCTGATGACCCGCGCCGGCATGATCAAAAAGCTGGGCGCAGGCATCTACAACTACATGCCCATGGGCTTGCGCGTGATCCGCAAGGTGGAAGCCATCGTGCGCGAAGAGATGAACCGCGCAGGCGCCATCGAAATGACCATGCCCGTGGTGCAGCCCGCAGAGCTTTGGCAGGAAACTGGCCGTTTCGACAAGATGGGCCCCGAGCTCTTGCGCATCAAGGACCGCCACGGCCGCGACTTCGTGATCCAGCCGACCAGCGAAGAAGTGGTGACCGACGTGGTGCGCCAGGAAGTGCGCAGCTACAAACAGCTGCCCAAAAACTTCTACCAAATCCAGACCAAGTTTCGCGACGAGCGCCGACCCCGTTTTGGCCTGATGCGCGGGCGTGAATTCACCATGAAAGACGCCTACAGCTTTGACCGTGACGTGGCGAGTGCCAAGGCCAGCTACCAGGTGATGGCCGGGGCTTACCGCAAGATCTTTGACCGCTTTGGCCTGACCTACCGCGCCGTGGCCGCCGACAGTGGTGCCATCGGTGGCGACCTGTCCGAAGAGTTCCAGGTGATCGCCGCCACCGGCGAAGACGCCATCGTGTACTGCCCCACCAGCAGCTACGCCGCCAACATCGAAAAAGCCGAAGCCCTGGCCCCCAGCCAGCCACGCGGCGCGGCCACGCAAGCGCTGACCAAAACCCCTACGCCTGGCAAGAGCACCTGCGAAGACGTGGCCGCCTTGCTGAATGTGCCGCTGTCCACCACCGTCAAGTCGCTGGTGCTGGCCACCGACACCCTGAATGAGCAAGGCGAGATCGTTAAATCGCAAGTCTGGCTGCTGCTGCTGCGCGGTGACCACGACATGAACGAAGTCAAAGTCGGCAAGCTGCCCGGTATGGAAGGCGGCTTCCGCTTTGCCACCCTGGCCGAGATCGAAGACCACTTTGGTTGCAAGCCCGGCTACCTGGGCCCCTTGAATCTGAAGAAGCCCGTGCACCTGGTGGCCGACCGGGATGTGGCCGTGATGGCCGACTGGATTTGCGGTGCCAACGAAGAAGACTTCCACATCACCGGCGTCAACTGGGTCCGTGATCTGCCCGAGCCGGCCCTGGTGGCCGACATCCGCAATGTGGTGGCGGGTGACAAGTCGCCCGACGGCCAGGGCGAGCTGGCCATTGAGCGTGGCATCGAAGTGGGCCATGTGTTCTATTTGGGCACCAAATACTCCAAGGCCATGAACGCCACGTTTCTCGACGAAACCGGTAAGCCTCAGTTTCTGGAGATGGGCTGCTACGGCATTGGCATCACCCGCCTGCCCGCCGCCGCCATCGAGCAAAACCACGACGAGCGCGGCATCATCTGGCCCGACGCGATTGCACCCTTCACCGTGGTGGTCTGCCCCATAGGCATGGACCGCAGCGAAGCCGTCAAGCTTGAAGCCGAGCGCATCTACTCCGCCTTGTTGGCCGAGGGTGTGGATGTGATCCTGGACGACCGTGGCGAGCGCCCCGGTGCCATGTTCGCCGACTGGGAGCTGATTG
>JBIKHW010000002.1:0-45644 GCA_044361935.1 Limnohabitans sp.
TCGCCAAAAAAGTGGGCGCCACGGGCCGCGTCGTGCACACCGACATCAACGAAGCCATGTTGTCCACCGGGCGTGACCGCTTGGTCGATCATGGCTTGGCCTTGCCCACTTTGGTGTGTGATGCCGAAAAATTACCTTTTCCTGATGGCCACTTCAATGTGGTCAGCGTCGCCTTTGGCCTGCGCAACATGACGCACAAGGATGTGGCCTTGAAGGAAATGTGCCGGGTACTCAAGCCGGGTGGGAAGTTGCTGGTTTTGGAGTTTTCCAAAGTGGCCAAGCCCTTGGAAAAAGCCTACGACTGGTACAGCTTCAAGATCTTGCCCCAGTTGGGCAAACTGGTGGCGGGTGATGCCGACAGCTACCGTTATCTGGCTGAATCTATCCGCATGCACCCCGGACAAGAAGATCTGAAAACCCTTATGAAAAATGCCGGATTTGGGCATGTGGACTTTCACAATTTGTCTGCAGGGGTGGTAGCCTTACATATGGGCATTAAATGTTGACGCCCAAAACCTGTATTTCCTGAGTTGGAGACACCATGAACAACAAACTTTTGACCCTGATGATCGCTGGCGTGATGGCCTTGGGCAGTCTGAACGCAGAGGCTGCACGCCGCATGGGCGGTGGCAAGTCTATGGGCCAGCAGTCAAACCAGGTCACCAAGCGCGATGCTGCGCCACAAACCCCGGCCGCACCTGCCCAAAACGCTGCGCCTACAAGCGCAGCAAAACCAGCAGCCGCGCCTGCCGCCGCCGCGCCCAAGAAACCTTGGGGTGCCATGTTGGGTGGCTTGGCCGCTGGTCTGGGTCTGGCTTGGTTGGCAAGTTCACTCGGTATGGGTGAGGCCTTTGGCAACATCTTGATGGCTTTGTTGATCGGTGTCGCTGTCTTGGCCGTGATCGGCATGATCATGCGGGCACGTCGTGGTGGTGCTGCCCAGACCGGTGGCTTGGCCTACCAAGGTGCAGGTGCTTCGGCAGAAAACCCCGCCACTTACAAACAATACAGTCCGCAAAACGTGGGCAATGACGCCTCGGCCCGCCCTTGGGAAGGCCAAAACACCCGTTTCGACAGCTCGGCTCCATCGCAATCCACCGGCTCCATGATTGGCTCGGGCATTGGTTCCGGTCTGAATGCCAGCACCAATGACAGCCTGAGTGGTTCGCAGACCTGGGGCATCCCTGCAGGCTTTGATGTGGACAGCTTTGTCACCGCTGCCAAGCGCAATTTCGTCACCTTGCAAGACGCCTGGGACCGCTCAGACATCAGCGCCTTGCGTTCCATGATGACGGACGCCATGGTGGTGGAGATCCGCAACCAGTTGTCCGAGCGCGAAGCGCAGTTCCCTGGTCAGCCCAATAAGACCGAAGTCGTGATGCTCGACGCCCAGCTTTTGGGCATTGAAGAGCAGGCCGATGCCTACCTGGCCAGTGTCGAGTTCAATGGCATGATCCGCGAGGACGCGGCCTCCGGCCCCAGCCCATTCCGTGAAGTTTGGAACATGAGCAAATCCAAACAAGGCGGCGGTTGGTTGGTGGCGGGCGTGCAAGCGCTGCAATAAAGCCCGGGCCCCTTTGCGGGCCTGCACTTTCGGGAATAATCGGGGACTATGGCAACACAGTCCCCTTTTTCATGGGCCGCTCAGGCGCTCCCCGACTTGGTCAACCGCCTTGCGGCCAACTTCCAGCCTCCGGCTTGGGTGGTGGACGAGAGCGTCAATCGCCTTGTTTTGTTCCTCAACCATGTGCTGATGAGCGAGCCCGAGGCCATGGCTCGTCTGGCCCGCCAAAAAGGCCAGCGCATTGAACTGGTTTGGGAGCGCATGCAACTTCAACTGAGCCCCACCCCGGCAGGTCTGCTCGAGCGGGGTCATTTTGAAGGCTTTGACCTGCGCTTGACGGTGACAGAAGAGTCGCCCTTCTCTATCGCTTCGGCCTTGGCACGGGGGGACAAACCCAAGGTGCGCATCGAAGGTGATGTACAGCTGGCGGCTGAAATTAATTGGCTGATCGACCATGTGCGATGGGATGCCGAAGAAGACCTGGCCCGCCTGATCGGCGACGCCCCTGCGCACACCTTGGCACAAGCTGCTCGTCAGGCCATGACGGCCTTGGGCAGTTTTGTTGCCCAGCGTCCCGGCACCGGCTTGCGCACGGGCAGCGCAACATGATGCGCTGGGGCCGTTTCGGGCGCGGTGCCTTCATCGTCTTCATCGTCCTGCGCTACGGCCTGGACGAGTTGGTGCTCTCCAGCTTTCAAAAACCTTGGATCCGTTTATTGGCCCGTGTGCTCTCTGTGGGCCGCGACCTGCGCTCGCCCCGAGCTGTTCGTCTGCGCGAGGCGCTCGAACGACTGGGTCCTATTTTTGTGAAGTTTGGCCAAGTGCTGTCCACCCGACGCGACCTGCTGGCTCCCGACATCGCCGAAGAACTGGCCAAGCTGCAAGACCGGGTGCCGCCCTTCAGCTCGGCCATTGCGGTGGCCTCGATCGAGAGGGCTTTCAACCGCAAAGTCGACGACATCTTTGAAACCTTTGAGCGCGAGCCCGTAGCAAGCGCTTCGATTGCGCAGGTGCACTTTGGCACCTTGCGCGGCAAATCGGGCGACGTGCGCGAAGTCGCCGTGAAGGTCCTGCGCCCCGGCATGCTGCCCGTCATCGACAAAGACCTGAGCCTCATGCGCATGATGGCCGGTTGGGTGGAGAGCCTGAGCGCCGATGGCAAACGACTCAAGCCCCGCGAGGTGGTGGCCGAGTTCGACAAATACCTGCACGACGAGTTGGACTTGGTGCGCGAAGCCGCCAACGCCGCGCAGCTGCGTCGCAACATGCAAGGCCTCGATCTGGTGCTGATCCCCGAGATGATCTGGGACTTTTGCCACCCCGAGGTCATCGTCATGGAGCGCATGCACGGCGTGCCCATCAGCCAAGTGGACCGTTTGCGCGAAGCGGGCGTGGACATTCCCAAGCTGGCCCGCGATGGCGTGACGCTGTTTTTCACACAAGTGTTTCGCGACGGCTTTTTCCATGCCGACATGCACCCGGGCAACATCCAGGTAAGTCTCGCCCCCGAGACCTTTGGTCGTTACATTTCGTTGGACTTCGGCATCGTAGGCACGCTGACCGAGTACGACAAAGAGTACCTCGCACAAAACTTCACGGCATTTTTCCGCCGTGACTACAAGCGCGTGGCTGAGCTGCACATTGAGTCCGGCTGGGTTCCCCCCGAGACGCGGGTGGACGAGTTGGAGTCGGCCATCCGTGCGGTGTGCGAGCCTTATTTTGACCGCCCGCTCAAGGAAATCTCGCTGGGCATGGTGCTCATGCGCCTGTTCCAGACCTCGCGCCGCTTTCAGGTCGAGATCCAGCCGCAGCTGGTTCTGCTGCAAAAAACCCTGCTCAACATCGAAGGCCTGGGCCGCGACCTTGACCCCGAGCTGGACTTGTGGAGCACTGCCAAGCCTTTCCTCGAGACCTGGATGTTGGAGCAAATCGGGCCCAAAAAGCTTTGGGAAGAGCTCAAGGCCCAAGCTCCCCATTACGCCAAACTGCTGCCGCAGTTGCCACGTTTGCTGCACGAGTACCTGAAACAACCGCGTCAAAACGATGCGCGGCAGAACGAGCAACTGCTGGCCGAGCAGCGCAGAACCAACAGACTGCTGCAAACCCTGATTTACGCGGGCTTGGGCTTTGTGGTCTCCTTGCTCGTTTTGCAGGTGGCCATGCACCTGCATCTGTTTTACTAAGCCTGATTTTTGGAGGGTACGAAGGTGTTGCTGACTTTTGTGATCGCTTATTTGACCGTGACCATCGCCATAGGTTTGTTGGCAGCCCGCCGAGTCCATGGGGCCAAGGACTATTTGGTGGCAGGCCGAAGTTTGCCGCTGTACATGAACGTGGCCACGGTCTTTGCCACCTGGTTCGGGGCCGAGACGGTCTTGTCGGTGTCGGCCACCTTTGCCAAGGATGGTCTGAACGGCATCCCCGGTGACCCCTTTGGTGCCACGGTTTGCCTGGTGCTGGCGGCTTTGCTGTTTGCCAAACTGTTTTACCGCCTGAACCTGCTCACCATTGGCGACTTCTACAAGGTGCGCTATGGGAAGTCGGTGGAAGTGCTGACCAGTGTGGCGATTGTCTTGTCTTACCTGGGTTGGACCTCGGCGCAATTGACGGCGCTGGGCCTGGTCATCCATGTGCTCTCGTCCGGGGCGATTGACCTGAACTACGCCATCATGATGGGCGCGGCCGTGGTGCTGGTCTATACCGTGTTTGGTGGCATGTGGTCGGTGGCCTTCACCGATTTGTTTCAGACCGTGGTGATCGTTGTGGGTTTGATCGCGGTGGCTTTACTGGTGGGAGGCAACGCCGGTGGTTTTGACAAAGTCATTACCCAGGCAGCGGCCGATGGCAAGTTAGACATGTTCCCGGCCGACATGGACGCTGCCGCTTGGTGGGCCATGGCCGGTGCTTTCTTCGCTTTCGCCTTCGGCTCCATCCCGCAGCAAGACGTGTTCCAGCGCATGACCAGTGCCAAGGACGAAAAAACGGCGGTCAGGGGAACCATCATTGGCGGCCTGATGTATTTCGTGATGGCCTTTATTCCCTTGTACATCGCCTATGCGGCCCTGATTGCTCACCCTGAACTCAAGGCCTTGTTCGAGGCAGAAGACGCCCGCGCCATCCAGCGCATCCTGCCCGATCTGGTGCTGGGCCAAATGCCCATGTGGGCGCAAATTTTGTTCTTCGGCGCTTTGCTCTCGGCCATCTTGTCCACCGCCAGCGGTGCCTTGTTGGCCCCCACGGCCACCTTCACCGAAAACGTGCTCAAGCCCTTTGTGCCCCACATGAGTGACCGCCAGTTCTTGTTGCTTTTGCGTGTCATTTTGGTCACTTTCACGGCTTGTGCCTTGTTGTTTGCTCTCAACAGCACCAGCACCATGTATGAGATGGTGCAAAACGCCTACAACGTCACTTTGACTGGGGCCTTTGTGCCGCTGGTGGCTGGTGCCTTCTGGCGGCGTGCGAATACCCAAGGGGCCTTGTTCTCGGTGGTGTTGGGCGTGGGTACCTGGCTGGTGTTCAATTTCCTGGCCCCCGAGACCCTGGTGCCGGCCAACTTGCTCGGCCTGATGGCGTCCATCGTGGGCATGTTGCTGGGTTCGCTGGCACCGAGCTTGATCGCCAACCGGGGACAGTCCATGGCCAGCGCCTTGGGGCACGCCGCCCAGGACACCTCCAGCCGCTGAGCTCATTTCAACAGTGGCCTGGCCACTCGCTGTTGATAGAGCGGACAGGGCTTCGATGGATTCACACCGCCCTGGTGCCACGACAGACGCCGTGACATCGGGCGGGAGCAGGGGTGTTGCCAAGTACCCCGGGCCTTGAAGGGCGCTGCCAAGCCTATAATTAAAGGTTTTCTTGCATTACCTTCTAAGGCTCTTCAAATGCCCATTTACGCCTACAAATGCGACGCCTGCGGCCATGCCAAGGATGTTCTGCAAAAAATGAGCGACGACCCGTTGACCGACTGTCCTGTTTGCGGCGCCCCCAAATTCAACAAGCAGCTGACGGCCCCGGGTTTTCAGCTCAAGGGCACAGGCTGGTATGCCACCGACTTCAAAGGTGGCGGGGCGGCCGCAGTGCCTGCTGCAGCGGGCACTGCAGCCGATGCCGTGACCACGCCTTCAGCCCCACCAGCCAGCGACAGTGCAGCACCTGCCCCAACAGCGGGCGCTGCAAGTTGCGCCGCTTCGTGCGCTTGCCATTGATTTTTCACAACATCGACTTTCCCGATTGCCCCACCCCATGAAACAACGCAGCATCAAACAGTACTTCATCACCGGCTTGCTGGTGTGGCTGCCCATGGGCATCACGGTGTGGGTGCTCATGTGGTTGGTGGGTATGCTCGACGCCATTTTTCTGGCCGTGCTGCATGCAGCAGATACGCTGATTCCTGGCGTGCATGCCAGTGCTGAATACCTGCGCAGTGTGCCTGGTTTGGGTGTGGCCATTGTGGCTTTGGTGATTTTTGCCACGGGCGTGTTTGTGGCCAACATGTTTGGCCAATGGTGGTTGCGCAAATGGCACGGCCTCATGAACCGCATCCCTGTGGTGCGCAGCATTTACACCAGCGTCAAGCAAGTGGCCGATACCTTGTTCTCGGGCAGTGGGCATGCATTCTCGAAGGCCTTGCTGGTTCAATACCCGCGGCAGGGCTCGTGGACCATCGCTTTTTTGACCGGCACACCCGGTGGTGAAGTGGCCAAGCACCTAAACCAGTCCATGGTCAGTGTGTACGTGCCCACCACGCCCAACCCCACTTCGGGCTTCTTTTTGATGATGCCCAAAGCCGACGTGGTGGAGCTCGACATGAGCGTGGATGACGCGCTCAAGTACATCATCTCCATGGGGGTGGTTGTGCCTGGCACGCCTGCTCCCAAGCCAATTGCAGCTCAGCCTCAGTTGGGCTAAAGCTTTACCCGAATCCTAATCTGCGAATCCTGAAAGTCCCACAACATGTCCATGCGTTCCCACTATTGCGGTCTGGTGACCGAAGCCCTAATTGGCCAAACCGTGAGCTTGTGCGGCTGGGTCAACCGCCGCCGTGACCACGGCGGTGTGATCTTCATCGACCTGCGCGACCGTGAAGGCCAGAGTCAAGTGGTGTGCGACCCGGACCGCCCTGATATGTTCAAGGTGGCCGAAGAGGTCCGTAACGAATACTGCGTGCAGATCAAAGGCATCGTGCGTGCGCGTCCCGATGGCACCACCAACGAAGGCCTCAAAAGCGGCAAGATTGAGGTGTTGTGCCACGAGCTGATTGTCTTGAACGAGTCGGTCACGCCTCCGTTCCAGATCGACGAAGACAACCTGTCCGAGACCACGCGCCTCACGCACCGCGTGCTGGACTTGCGCCGTCCGTACATGCAAAACAACCTGATGCTGCGCTACAAAGTGGCCATGGAAGTGCGCAAGTACCTCGACGAAAACGGCTTTGTCGACATCGAGACCCCCATGCTCACCAAGAGCACCCCCGAAGGTGCGCGTGACTACCTCGTGCCCAGCCGCGTTCACGATGGCCAGTTCTTCGCGCTGCCCCAGTCGCCCCAGCTGTTCAAGCAGCTGCTCATGGTGGCCGGTTATGACCGTTACTACCAAATCACCAAGTGCTTCCGTGACGAAGACTTGCGTGCCGATCGCCAGCCCGAATTCACCCAGATCGATATCGAGACTTCGTTCCTGACCGAAGAAGAAATCCGCGACATGTTCCAAGGCATGATCAAGCGCGTGTTCCAGAAGACCATTGGCGTGGACTTGGGCGAGTTCCCGGTCATGACTTACCAGGACGCGATGCACATCTATGGCTCAGACAAGCCCGATCTGCGCGTGAAGCTGCAGTTCACCGAAGTGACCGACGTCATGGGCGATGTGGACTTCAAGGTGTTCTCGGGCGCTGCCAACATGAAGGGCGGCCGCGTGGTGGCCCTGCGCGTGCCGGGTGGCTCGGTCGAAGGCGGTGGCATCAGCCGTGGCGAGATCGACGCGTACACCGAGTTCGTCAAGATCTATGGCGCCAAAGGCCTGGCTTACATCCGTGTCAACGACCTGTCCAAAGGCCGTGACGGTTTGCAGTCGCCCATCGTCAAGAACATCCACGACGCGGCTTTGACGGCTGTGCTGGAGCGCTCGGGTGCCCAAAACGGTGACCTGATTTTCTTCGGTGCCGACAAGGAAAAAATCGTCAACGACGCCATTGGTGCTTTGCGCATCAAGATTGGCCACAGCGAGTTTGGCAAGAAAAACGGCCTGTTCGAAAACCGTTGGGCGCCAATGTGGGTGGTGGACTTCCCCATGTTCGAATACGACGACGAAAGCCAGCGCTACACCGCCGTGCACCACCCCTTCACCGCACCCAAAGACGGCCACGAAGACTGGATGGTCACCGCGCCTGAGAAGTGTATCTCCAAGGGCTACGACATGGTCTTGAACGGTTGGGAGATGGGCGGCGGCTCAGTCCGTATCCACCGCGCCGACGTGCAGCAAAAAGTGTTTGACGCTTTGAAAATCTCGCCCGAAGAAGCTCAGCTCAAGTTCGGCTTCTTGCTGGACGCGTTGCAATACGGTGCGCCGCCACACGGCGGCTTGGCCTTCGGTCTGGACCGCATTGTGACCTTGATGACCGGCGCTGAGTCCATCCGTGATGTGATTGCTTTCCCCAAGACGCAACGTGCGCAGTGCTTGTTGACCCAAGCGCCCAGCCCGGTGGACGAAAAACAGTTGCGCGAGTTGCACATTCGCTTGCGCAACGTGGACGCAGTCAAAGCCGCATAAGCTGGTATCAAACCAGCCAAATAACAACGCCACCCTTGGGTGGCGTTGTTGTCTGTGCCATGCAAATTGGTGCAGGTTTTGGTAACCAGGGCCCATCACCACCAAGAGAGGGACACGAAAAAGGCTTCAGAACGGAGGTCCTGAAGCCTTTGATCTCAGGGCTCAGCCATGGGCTGAACCAGAAATTTTGCAACGGCATCGCTGCCGTTTGCTGGGTTTGCAGAGCTTAGTAGCCGCCTCGGCCGCCGCCACCACCGCCGTAGCCGCCACCGCCGGAGCGATCGCCGCCACCGCCGTAGCCGCCGCCACCGGAACGGTCACCGCCGCCGTAGCCACCACCACCGGAACGGCCGCCACCGCCGTAGCCGCCACCACCACCGAAACCACCGGTGCGTGGAGGACGTGCCTCCATTGGGCGAGCTTCGTTCACAGTGATGCTGCGACCACCCAAAGATTGGCCGTTCATGCCATTGATTGCGGCTTGGGCTTCGGCATCGCTGCCCATTTCCACAAAACCGAAACCTTTGGAGCGGCCAGTGTCACGTTCCATCATGACTTTGGCGCTTGTGATGGCGCCGAATTCGCCGAAAGCCTGTTGCAGGTCTTCGTCGCGAACGGTGTACGGCAAGTTGCCGACGTAAAGTTTATTGCCCATGGGGACTCCTGAAAAACACATGAAAACAAAAGCGATGGGGTCCCGAAAGCACAACAAACCTGAAAAGTGCCGCCGTAGCGCGCGAAACTGACCGATCACCTCAAATGTGACGTTTTGCGGACGCGCACCTTCTGATTATGGGGCATAGCTTCCAAATAACACCAAATTTCGTCAATGTTTCGAAATTGACCTTGTTTTGATGGGTCCTCTTGTGCCATTTACCAACACCAGACCCATGGCAACGAAGTCAAACTGCCTCGCAAATCGAGGGGGCCCAGCATAATCGACGTCAGCGCCAAACACCAGTTCGCAACAATTCTTGACGCAACAAAACCTGATAGCGCTGATTATGGACAGGTGTGGCAGAGTGGTAAGCGGCCACGCCAAACCAGGTGTTGCCGTGCTTCAGCATAACCCGTTTGAGGTGCCAGGCCGCGACATGCGTGGCCACGCAGGGGTCCAGCAACCGCTCAGGCGTTATGCCCCATTGCGCCAGTTCGCGAAAGTGGATCGAATTGATTTGGGCCATACCGACATCGAAGCTGCCATTGCGGTTGCGGTTCACCATATGGGGGCGCATGCCCGATTCCACTTGCAAGATGGCCCGCAGGATGTGCGGGTTGACACCATGGCGTAGAGAGGCCGGCATCAGGCAAGGGTCTACAGCCTGACTCGAAGACTGACGGGCTGGGGCCGTGGTTTGACTGTGGGCTAAGGTGTGCGCCCATGCCAGTATGCACAGGCCAAGGGCAGCAAGGGGCAGGCGGTTAAAGCGCAACAAGGGGGGGTGGCTTTCGATTTTCGCAGCGGCTGGGACTAAGGCTGTTCATGGGCGAAGATGAGCTAAGTTGGGTGGCCAGGTTGTGGTTGACCGATCCCGCCGAAAAACCATCGCCAGGCCCCATGATTTCAGGTTCCGCCAGCCAGAAGGTTCTGGCATTACATGAGTATCGGCATAGAGATTGTTTTCTTGAATGCCAAGCCTGCAAGGGGCAGCAGGCCAGTCACCCAGTCTCAGAGCTGGAGGACTGAGACCAGCGGCAGATGGGCGGGCTTTTCGTAGTCAGCGATCAGCCAGGCGCGCTCGGTGTTTTGACTCCGTTGCGCCAAAAATGCCTGCAGGCTGCGGATGGAGGGCTGGTCCAGCGAGACAAAAGGCTGATCGAGCAAAGTGACTGTTGCTCCACTGGCCAGTGCCGCCACAAGGCCCACCTTGCGACGGCTTCCGGTCGAGAGCATGTTGAGGCGTTTGTCCAAATGAGGGGCCAACTGCAAGGCTTCGATCAGCTCGTTTTGCGTAGCCTCAGACCAGGCGGGCAAAGACGAGCGAAGCTGAGCCCAGCAATGCGCGGGCGTGTCGACGTCGTGCAGCGGCAAACGCAGATCGATCCAGAAAACCGCCGACGGTTGTGGCAGGCTCAAAGGGCAAGCCTGACTCGCCAAGCGCAGATGTCCAGCAGTGGCGATCAGATCTCCGCTTAGCAAGCGCATCAAGCTGGTCTTGCCCACGCCCTCGTCACCCAGCAAGGCGGATACACCTGCTGGCAGTTTCAGCACAAGCTCGCGGAAAAGTGGCAAATCTCCCGGGCCACCGCTCAGGCCGGTGACGCTCAACACGGTGTAGATGGTCTTTTGCAGGGGGTCAAAAGTCTGTTTCAACATGGCCAGCATGCTAGCAGCAGGTAAGGCAGAGCTCTTGTTTTTGAGTGGTGATGGCAATTGACAAACACTTTTACACTTTGAAACAAATTATTTTTAGTGTTTTAAATTGGAAAATATAATTCTTAATTGTTCAATTGACTAATAACGGAAAAACGATCATGAGTACGAGCAAATTGTTGGGAGTCAACGAAAAGACAAAAACAATATTGTCCAATTGGCAGAGCAGGATCGGCGTGCTCTGCTGCATGACTGGCATTTTCGTGGGTTCCAGTGCATGGGCACTGGATCCGCCCAAAGGGCCTGTGGTTCTGCAGGTGTCGGGCCTGATTGAGGCACACAACCAAGGCAAAGTGGCCGCCTTGGACATGAAGGCCTTGCAGGCTTTGCCGCAAAAAAGCTTCACCACACAGACCCCCTGGGATCAAAAACCCGTGACCTTCAGTGGACCCTTGCTGCGCGATGTCTTGCAGTTGGTCGGGGCCAAGGGTCAGCAAATTCGTGCCGTGGCGCTTAACGATTACCGTGTGAAGATGCCGGTGTCCGATGCGCGTGAGTACGATGTGGTGGTGGCTGTGCAAATGAATGGCCAAGCGATCCCGGTGCGCACCAAAGGGCCTTTGTTCATCATTTACCCCTTTGATTCCAAAAAAGAACTCCAGCACAAGACCTACTACGAGCGCTCCATCTGGCAACTCAAAGCCATTGAGGTGGAGTGATGCAAACGCGTCAAGCTGCGCCGGAAGCTGAAAGGCCGCAAAACCTGGCACCGTCCCGATTCTTTTGGGGCTTGGCCTTGCTGGCGGTCCTGGTGATCACCGCCTTGGTGGTGGCCACCACCGTGCAATGGCGTCAGGCCCAATCTTTGGCGGCTGCGGCCCGGTTGCAGGAAGACTCACTCACGGCCATCACCACGAATCTGGAGCGAGAGTTGTGGCGGTTTGATGCAGCCATGACCCGCACAGACCTTTCGCAGCCAGACGTGACACAAGAGGATTTGGCGACGGAGCGGTCTTTGCGTTTTGATATTTTGATCAGCCGCGTGAATTTGCTGCTCAACAGCCCTGGCGTTGCGCGGGTGCACCACCGGGAGGAATACACCGACTTAACACCCCGCTTGCTCCACTGGGTGGCAAGTGCCACACCCTTGGTTGACGGACAAGACTGGGCATCGGTCTCGTGGCCCGGACTCATGAAAGAGTTGCAGCAGATGGCCCCCGAGGTCCAGGCCTTGACATCAGCCTCGGACATCGTGATGGGTGAGTGGGTGCAAAAACAAGTGGTCACTGTGCGCGAGCAAAGTCAATGGATCGCTTGGCTCACGTTGGCGCAAATCCTGGGCTTGGTGTTGGGCGCGATGGGCCTGTATATACACGAGCGCAAGCAAAACCAGGCCCAAAGGGCTCAGCATCGCTTGCATGCGCAGTTGATGCAAGCTAAGGAACAGGCCGAAAATGCCAACCAGGGCAAAAGTCGTTTTTTAGCCAACATGAGCCACGAGCTGCGTACGCCCTTCAACGGCATATTGGGCATGCTGGGCCTGCTTGAAAAAACCCAAAAAGGCTCAGAGCAAGCCGATTTGATTCAGACCGCCAAGGCCAGTGCATCGCACTTGTTGGCCGTGCTCAACGATGTGCTGGAGGTCTCGGCCCTCGAAGCGGGGAAAATTCAGGTGCATCCGGAGCCCACAGACATGGGCGGTTTTTTGCAGGAGGTGCACCGATTCATGCGGGTTCAGGCGCAGAACAAGGGCTTGCAATTGCAACTGACCGGCGACCTGCACAGGCCTTGTGTGGTGAGGGTTGACCCCTTGCGTTTGCGGCAAATTCTGTTCAATGTGGTGGGCAATGCCATCAAGTACACCGATAAAGGGCAGGTCGACATCCGGGTTCGGCGTGAGTCACTTGCCGATAGCGTGCTCTGGAAAATAGACATTGTCGACACCGGCATTGGCATGAGTGAGTCCACTCAACAAGGATTGTTTGAGCGCTTTCACTGGGGCGACGCCTCGCTCACACGCAAGCAATCGGGATCGGGTTTGGGTCTGGAGATATCCAGATCCTTGGCTCGTCTGATGGGCGGCGAGTTGAGTGCGCGCAGCCAGTTGGGACAAGGTTCGGTGTTCACCCTGAGCATGAAAACCCCGTGGGCAACTTTGACTGCAGCCACGGCTCCAGCTCCGGGAACTGGATCTGGCGACAGCGCAAACCTTGTCCCGGTTGAGCCTGGTTTGGCCAAAGAGACCTTGCGCGTTCTGGTGGCTGAAGACCATCCGGTCAACCGCAAAGTGGTGGGCCTCTTGCTGCAGAGCATGGGCCATGAAGTCAGCTTTGCCGAAGACGGCCAACAAGCGCTCACGCAAGCCAGTCAGTCCGATTTTGATCTGGTGCTGATGGACATCCACATGCCGGTGATGGATGGCCTGAACAGCGCCCGCAACATTCGTGCATTGCCGGGTGAGCGGGGTCAGGTGCCCATTGTGGCGCTTACGGCAGACGTCATGAATGACGCACAAACACAAGCGATGGCTGCAGGCATGAATGCGTTTTTGTCCAAACCATTGCAAAAAACACAACTGCAGGCGGTCATGCCGCTCAAGCGGCGGCAGGCTTGATGCGCTGAACGGGGCGCATCCATGCGTTCATCAGAGGGCTGACTACAATGAATTGATCTTCTGGTCTTTCTTTGGAGTATGTCCAGTCCATGACGCAACCGCTCACCCCATCGCCTGAGCCCTTCAAAATTCCGGAGTCAGTGCTGGTGGTCATACATACGCCCGAGCAAGACGTCTTGCTGATCCGGCGTGCTGACTGGGGCACCTGGCAATCGGTCACGGGCAGCAAAGACCACCTTGAAGAAAGCTGGCTGGAGACGGCCATCCGTGAGGTGCGAGAAGAAACCGGCATCGATGCCCGGGACCCGAGTTGCAACCTGCAAGACTGGCAACTGGAAAACGTGTACGACATTTACCCCGCTTGGAGCTGGCGCTATGCGCCGGGTGTGAGCCGCAACACCGAGCGGGTGTTTGGTCTGTGTGTGCCGCAACGCACCCCCGTGGTGCTCAGCCCTCGAGAGCACACCGAGGCGCAATGGCTGCCCTGGCATGCTGCGGCCGACCAGTGCTTTTCGCCCTCGAACGCCGAAGCCATCCTGATGCTGCCGCGTTTTGTATCGCCCAAGCCATGATGAAGCCAGAACGCCACGAACACCCGGTTTTGCGGGTAGCCACCTACAACATCCATAAAGGCGTGCAAGGCTTGGGACCGGCGCGGCGGCTGGAGATCCACAACCTGGGCCACGCGGTGGAGCAGCTCGACGCCGACATTGTTTGCCTGCAAGAGGTGCGCCGCGAGCACCGCCGCGAGGCGGCTCATTTCAGGCACTGGCCCAGCCAGCCGCAAGCCGAGTATTTGGCCCCAGAGGGTTACGAGGCCATTTACCGCACCAACGCCATCACGCGCCACGGCGAGCACGGCAACGCCATGCTCTCGCGCTGGCCTGTGCTCTCGCACCAGCACCGTGACATCTCGGACCACCGCTTTGAGCAACGCGGTTTTTTGCACACCCAGGTCGAGGTGGTGGACCGTGTGGTGCATGTGCTGGTGGTGCACCTGGGGCTGGTGCCTGCCAGCCGTGTACGACAAGTGGCTTTGCTGTTGGCCCACATTGCGCAAGACATTCCGGCCCACGAGCCGGTTCTGGTGGCCGGTGACTTCAATGACTGGGGCACGGGCCTGGGCAGGCGCATGGCGCAGGCCGGGTTTAAGGAATGGCGCGAGCAGCCCACGCCCACCTACCCCTCACGCTTGCCCTTGAACCAGCTCGACCATGTGTATGCCCGTGGCCTCACGCCTGTACGCGCCATGGTGCCATCAGGGCGCATCTGGCAGCGCATGTCCGACCATCTGCCGTTGGTGGCCGAATTCGCCTGGAACGACTGAGCATGCGGCACAACCCGGCGCTGCGTGACGGCCATCAAATCCGGCTCATTGAAGGGGGGCAGGATTACTTTCAAACACTGGTGGCTGCGCTAGATCAGGCGCGCTCGCATGTGTTGCTAGAAACCTATATTTTTGACGTCCATGGCGAAGCCGTGCGGGTGGCCGAGGCGATGGAGCGGGCGGCCTTGCGCGGTGTGCGGGTGTGGTTGGTGGTTGACGGTGTGGGCACCCCCGATCTGCCTGTGGTCTGGCGCACGCGCTTTGCATTGGCGGGGGTCGATTGGCGCGTGTATGCCCCCTTGGGCACACTGGGCTTGCTCATTCCCAGCCGCTGGCGGCGGCTGCACCGCAAACTTTGTGTGGTGGACGGGCACACTGCCTTTTGTGGCGGCATCAACATTCTGGACGACTGGTACGACCCGCACCATGGCAGCCTGGCCCAGCCCCGACTGGACTTTGCCGTCAGTGCGCAAGGCGAACTGGTTGGCCACATCCAGGACAGCATGACGCAGTTGTGGTGGCGCTTGCAGGGCGCACAGCACGCCCGCGAACGCAAGATTGCACAGTCTCTGCGCTCCTTCAAAACCGCAGGCCTGCCACTGCCCTGGAAGGAGCCGCTGCCCCTGCTCGACGGCTCGCCGCCGCCCAGTCGGGCGGCTTTGCTGCTGCGCGACAACGTGCTGCACCGCAGCCAGATCGAGCGTTCTTACCTCAAAGCCATTGGCTCAGCCCGCCACGAGGTCTTGATCGCCAACGCTTATTTTTTGCCGGGTCGCAGATTGCGCCAGGCCTTGGTGCATGCGGCTCGGCGCGGCGTGCGCGTGCGCTTGCTGTTGCAAGGACGTTATGAGTACTTCATGCAATACCATGCAGCCCGCCCGGTCTATGGCACCTTGTTGGCCGCCGGGGTGGAGATTTATGAATACGACGCCAGTTTTTTGCACGCCAAAGTGGCCGTGGTGGACCCTGAAAGCGAGCGCCCCTGGGCCACGGTGGGCTCGTCCAACCTGGACCCCTTGAGCTTGCTGTTAGCGCGAGAGGCCAATGTGGTGGTGGCCGACCGCTTGTTTGCGCAGCAACTGCATCGGCGTTTGAGTCAGGTGATCGACTCGCAAAGCACCCGTGTGTCGGCTACTTTCAGCCAAAGGCATTGGCAACAGCGTTTGCGCGATCGGCTGGCGTTTGGCCTGATGCGCTTGGCGCTTTTCCTTACAGGTCACCGATATTGACGGCCTGCTGAGGCGGCTTCAAAGGTGTCCAAAGACTCAAACCCCTGATTGGTGTGCGCCGATCAATCGCTGTTACGATCATTCCCATGTTAATGAAAACCCCAGACGCCATGAAAGCTTCTGCTACCCCACCCGAAGACGAAGGCGTTCCCGTTTCCGTCAAAATTCGCGAGCGCATCCAGGCCGCCCGCAAACGCTTCCATGCCAACGACAACATCGCCGAATTCATCGAACCCGGTGAATTGGAGAAGTTGCTCGACGAAGTCACCGGCAAAATGGCCGGTGTGCTCGACAGCCTGGTCATCGACACGGTGAACGACCACAACACGGGTGATACCGCTCGCCGCGTGGCCAAGATGTACCTCAAAGAGGTTTTCAAGGGCCGCTATGTCGAGGGTCCTGAGATCACCGAGTTCCCCAATGCCGAGCACCTCAATGAGCTGATGATCGTCGGCCCCATCACCGTGCGCAGCGCCTGCAGTCACCACTTTTGCCCCGTGATCGGCAAGATTTGGATCGGCGTTTTGCCCAACGAACACACCAACGTGATTGGCCTGTCCAAGTACGCCCGTCTGGCCGAGTGGATCATGGGTCGCCCCCAAATCCAGGAAGAGGCCGTGGTGCAACTGGCCGACCTGATCCAGCGCAAAACCCAGCCCGATGGCCTGGCCGTTGTGATGGAGGCGAGCCACTACTGCATGGGCTGGCGCGGGGTCAAAGACATGGACAGCAAGATGATCAACTCGGTCATGCGTGGCGCCTTCCTCAAAGATCCGAACCTGCGTCGTGAATTTTTGTCCTTGATTCCTGGAAAGAACTGACCATGTTGGTACGCCTGCTTTACGCCAGCCGAGTGGTGGACGCCCGCCCTGAAAGCATTGAATCCATTCTGGCTCAGTCTCGCCAGTTCAACCCGACCAGCGGCATCACCGGAATTCTTTGCTACGGCGGCGGCATCTTTTTGCAAGCCATCGAAGGCGGTCGCAACGCCGTGAGCGACCTCTATGGGCACATCCAGAAAGACCCCCGCCACAAGGATGTGGTGTTGTTGCACTACGAAGAAATTTCCGAGCGGCGATTTGGCGGTTGGACCATGGGCCAGGTCGATGCGTCACGCGTCAACACCAACATCTTGCTCAAGTACTCCGAGCGTGCTGAGTTGGACCCGTACAACGTCTCGGGCAAGGTCTCGCTGGCCTTGCTCGAAGAGCTGATGGCTACCGCGTCCATCATCGGCCGGGCTTAAAACGCCCCCTCACTCCAAGCCCCGCAAGGGGCTTTTTCACGCCCATGCCTCTGAGTGCGCTTGCCCTTGTTGTTCTGGCCGGACTGATCCACGCCAGCTGGAACATTGCGGCCAAAAAGGCCGGGGGCGATGTGCGCTTTGTGGCCTTCACCTCGGTGGTCTTGATGCTGTTTTGGGCCCCCGTGGGCCTGTGGGTGGGCTGGCAGCAAGTGCCCGCCTGGGGCCTGCTGGAATGGAGTCTGGTGCTGGCCAGTGCCTTGCTGCACATCGTTTATTTCATCGTGTTGCTGCGCGGCTACCGCAAGGCCGACCTCACGGTGGTCTACCCGCTGGCCAGGGGCTCGGGGCCACTCCTGTCGTCGATGGTGGCGATTTTTTTCCTGGGCGAGCAAATTTCGTCGCTCGGCCTCTTTGGCATCTTGGGGGTGGTGGGAGGCGTGTTTTTGATTGCGGGCGGCCCGGGCCTTTGGCAGGCCGCCCAAGACCCGGAGAAGAAAGCGCGAGTGCGTACAGGTATTTTTTATGGCGGCGTCACAGGCCTGTTCATCGCCAGCTACACCGTGGTCGATGGCTATGCCGTCAAGGTGGCGCTGATGTCGCCCATCCTGGTGGATTATTTCGGCAATCTGGTGCGCTTGCTTTTCTTACTGCCAACTTTGCTGCGCGACCGCCCGGCCGTGTGGGCGCTGTGGTTGCAGCAGCGGCGCTACGCACTGGTGGTGGGTATTTTCAGCCCCGTGTCGTATGTGCTGGTGTTGTATGCCCTGCAGGTGGCGCCGCTGTCGCATGTGGCCCCCGCGCGTGAAGTGTCCATGCTGTTTGCCGCTTTGCTGGGCGGCCATCTGCTGGGCGAAAAAGACAGGGGTCTGCGCATTGCCGGGGCCGTGCTGATCGCCGCAGGCGTGATGGCCTTGGGGTGGTGACATGAACTCTGTTTCATTGATTGGCTGCGACTTTTCCAGCAGCCCCTCCAAACGCAAACCCATCGTGCTGGCGCAGGGCCAGGCCCGGCAGGGCAGGGTGCAGCTGCAAGCCCTGCAGACTTTTGAAACGTTGAACGCTTTTGGCGATTGGCTGGCCCAGCCTGCCGACTGGGTGGGCGGCTTTGATTTGCCCTTTGGCCTGCCGCGTGAACTGGTCGAGACCCTGGCTTGGCCCACCGACTGGTCCGCCTGCATGGACCATTACTGCGCACTGGATCGCCCTCAAATTCGCGAGCAGTTTGCAGCGTTTTGCAACGCTCGCCCGGTGGGCGGCAAGTTCGCGCACCGCGCGGCCGACAAGCCCGCAGGCTCCAGCCCGTCCATGAAATGGGTCAATCCGCCCGTGGCCTACATGCTGCACGCGGGTGTGCCCTTGTTGCGCCAAGCGGGAGTGCACTTGCCCGCCTTGCAAGCAGGCGACGCCCGTCGCGTGGCGCTGGAGGCCTATCCCGGTTTGCTGGCGCGTGAGGTGTTGGGCAACACCAGCTACAAAAGCGACGACAAAGCCAAACAAACGCCTGAGCGATTGCTGGCCCGGCGCGAATTGCTGAGTGCACTGGAGCGCGGCCAAACCCGACTGGGCCTGCGCCTGGTGGCCAGCAACGCCCTACTGGGCCGCCTGGCCGATGACGCCAGCGGCGACGCCCTCGACGCCACCCTGTGCCTGATGCAAGCGGCTTGGGCGCAGCAGGAGCACGAAGCAGGGCACCCGCAATACGGCCTGCCGCCGTGTGATCCGCTTGAAGGTTGGATCGTCACCGCCTGAAAGCGATGCCCATTGCCATGGCCTGCAAGGCCAGGTCTGACCTGAACGGCGGCAGGTTCAATTCAAAGGCGCTGTGCAAGCCGATGACCCAGAAAGGAAACATGGTGCATCACTGCTGTACAAAAAACCTATGGTTTTATTACAAAATGTTAATTTATTATTGCTTTTAAAAGATAAATAACTTTACTTTAGAAGTAATATATTCGGCGAAGTCTTGTACTTTATTCGCCCTCAGAGGGCGTGGATCTCTGGAAACAGACTATCCCGCATTTTTTGAAAGAAACTTTTCATGAACAACACAAAAATTACCATCTTGGCCGTCGCCCTGTCCTGCTGCGCTCTCCAAGCGCAGGCCTCTTACACTGCATGCTCCGAAGTCATCAAGGCCGGTGGCAACACCTTTCCATTGACGAGCATCACGATGTTCGAAGGCAATGTCTCAGACAACGCCAGCCAGGCCCCTGCAAGCAGCACCAAAGAACGTATTTACGAAGGCGAAAGGCTGACCGCTAACTATGCTTTTCGTTCGCGAGATGACATGACTTTCGTCTGCGCTTACGCGGGCACCCAGACCGTTGAGACCCATCATGTGCCCGTCCAGTCCACCGCGTGCACCGTCAAAACCCGGCGAGAGAAATCGGCCAAATTTGACAACAAACTGGTGATCGTTCACAACTCGATCCAGTGCAAGTATTGATCTTCTGGATCAGCGAAGAAATTCGGGTGACTGATGTTTCGTTTGCCGTGCGCAGGGCCACACAGGCCGATCTGGCCTGCATGCTGCACGCGGTCAAACCCGCAGGGGCCTCGCATCGCGTGATTGTGATGCCCGGCTGACGACGCCCTTGACGCCTTCCTGTGCCTGATACAAGTGGCCTGAGCACAGCAGCAGGCGTCGGGGAATCCCCCCATTCGGGTGGCCGCCGTGTGATCTGATCGAGGGGCAGATCCTGACGGTGTGTGGGATGGTATCTGCTACGTTCGGACATTTTTTTCTTATCATGAGTCTTTAAGCCGCCGTCCTTAGGCTGGTGTCCAAACAGCCAAGTTGTCCAATTCATCCGTCAAAGCAAGAAAGAACTACAGCACCATGCGCATCGAGATCGATGACCTGAGTCGCCCCCAAGTTCAGGCGCTGCTGCGCGAGCACTTGGCCCACATGCACGAATTGAGTCCACCAGAACAGGTATTCGCTTTGGACCTGACCCAGCTCCGGACTCCTGAAATCACCTTCTGGACTCTGTGGGAAATCGATGAGTTGCTGGGTTGTGTTGCACTGAAGACACTGTCAGCCACGCATGGCGAAGTCAAGTCCATGCGAACAGCCGACAAACATCGCGGCCGTGGCGCTGGCCGTGCTTTACTCGTTCGAGTGGTGGAAACGGCCACTGAACGTGGCTATCGAAAATTGAGCCTCGAAACAGGGACACATCCCGCATTCATGCCCGCACAGCAGCTTTACCGGAGCATGGGTTTCAAGGCGTCAGGGCCGTTCGCAAACTACGAGGCCAACGCGCACAGTCTGTTCATGGAGTTGGAATTGTTGCACCTGGACATAGGAGGTAACAGGGACCGAGTTGGCAGCGCTGTTTGCCCCTTTGAGAATTGAAAATCCACCCCCAAAAATTCATCACTCACACCGCCATCTTGGTCATCGACGTGCAACAAGGCCTGTGCGAAGGGCCCGACGCCGCGCATGACTGCCCCGGCACGATAGAGCGCATCAATGCGGTCACACAGCGGGCACGCGCTGCGGGCGTGCCGGTGTTCTTCATTCAGCACGAGTCGAGCGCAGGCTATCTGGAGCACGGCAGCCCTGCTTGGCAATTGGCAACAGGTTTGCAGGTGCAGCCGGGTGATCGGCGCATTCGCAAGACCACGCCTGACGCTTTTTTGCGCACAGAACTGCACGAGGCTCTGCAAGCCCTGGGTATCAAAAACTTGGTGGTTTGTGGCATGCATACCGAGTTCTGTGTGGACACCACCACGCGCAATGCCCTGGCACTGGGTTACCCGGTGGTGCTGGTGTCTGATGCGCACACCTCGGCAGGCAATACAGCCATCCGTCCGCAGCAGGTCATTGCGCACCACAATGCCACACTGACCAACATCTCCAGCTTCGGCCCCAGGGTCACGGCCATTGCGCACGATGCGGTTCGCTTTGCGGATTGATCACAGCATGATGCCAACAGACCTTCTGGTCGCTGCTTTACTGGATCCAATGCAAACTGTCATCCGCAGCGCCCGTGACGCAGATGCTGCCCGCATCGCCGTCTTGGCCACGCAGGTTTGGCTTCACACCTATGCCACAGAGGGAATATCTGCCAGCATAGCCGACTACACGAGGACCGAACTCACCCCGGACAAGTACCTGGCCATGCAAAACGAGTCTTTGGCCCACATCTGGGTGGCTGAGCGAGGTGCTCACCTCATCGGTTTTGTGGTGCTCAACATGGGCGTTCCGTGTCCGACCAGTGCCTCGAACTTTGCGGAGCTTCAGACGCTTTATGTGCAAGCGCATTTTGTAGGCCAAGGTGTGGGGCGGCAGCTCTTGTCTGTGGCCGAAAAAAGGGCCTTCGATCTGGCAGGTACGCCGCTTTGGTTGACCGTCAATGCCCACAATGCGAAAGCCATCGGTTTTTACATGCACCAAGGCTACACAAAGCAGGGAACGACAGATTTTGTGCTGAGCGACCAACGCCATGAAAATCTTGTCATGATCGGTCGCACACCACCATGCAAATAACCCCACTCACCGCCGCACACGCCATGGCCTACAAGGCCTTGATGCTGCATGCGTACGAGCATGCAGCCGATTCATTCACTTCCACACCTCAAGAGCGTGCTTTGGAGCCGGACAGTTGGTGGCGCGGTCGCATCGATGATCCTTCAGGGTTGACATTTGTGTGGGGTGCATTTGCAGAGGCTGAACTGGTGGGCACGGTGTCCGTCGAGTACGCCGCAAAAGCCAAAACACGCCACAAGGGTTTGATCGTGGCCATGTTTGTGCATGAAAACTTTCGCGGCCAAGGCTTCGCTCGCAAACTGATGCGTGCAGCTGTTCAGCATGGCCTTGAGCGTCAAGGTCTTCGCTTGCTTCAGCTCGAAGTGACGCAAGGCAATGCCCCCGCAGAGAGCTTGTACCAAAGTCTGGGGTTTATGCCCTTTGGGGTGGAGCCCATGGCTGTTTGGACCCCTGAGGGTTACCGATCCAAAGTTCACATGTGGCTGGATTTGACCTCAGCGGAAAACCAAGCCTGAAAGTTCAGCTGCGATGACAGCCCGTATCCCACCCGGCAAGTGGCTCAGACGCCACTGAAGTTGGATCGGCTGGCGACAATAACCGCTGCACCAGCGTGAACGAGGAGACCCCCGATATGACCACCCCCGAAAAACCCAAAGGCCCCGCATCGTATTTCTCATCCATCGAAAAGAAATACGGCCAGCCCATCGCGCATTGGCTGGACTTACTCCAATCGTGTCATGGAATGAAACACATGGAAATGGTGGACTGGCTCAAGACCGATCACGGCATGGGCCACGGGCATACCAATGCCATCGTGGCTTATTGGGTGGCGGCCAATAAATAAAAGTCCATGCGGTATGTCTGCGGCATGGTGCGGCCATGGCTACCCCCGTTTTGAACCTGGATCAGCTGCGCCGCTATGCAGTCGCACGCAGCCTGTTCGCGCCCACGACCTTGACCATGGCATTGCACCGCCTGGGTTTTGTGCAGGCGGACCCCTTGCGTGCGCCTGCCCGCGCGCAAGACCTGACGCTGCGCCACCGAGTGGCGGGCTACCGGGTTGGGGATCTTGAGACGCATTACCCCAAACTGCCCATCGAGGAAGATTTTTTCGTCAACTACGGTTTTGTGCGGCGTGATGTGCACCACCTGATGCACCCGCGCACGGCGCGCATCGTTTGGTCACCAACGCGCATGAAGCAGGCCCAAGAGGTGTTGGCTTTTGTGCGTGAGGCAGGCGTTGTCAGGCCCGCGCAAGTGGATGCTCACTTTGACCATGGCCACGTGGTCAACTGGTTTGGCGGCAACAGCAAGGCCAGCACCCAACTGCTCGATGGCATGCACTACCGTGGCCTGTTGCGCGTGGTGCGGCGCGAGGGCGGTCAGCGCCTGTACGCTGTTCGCGCGCATGAACCGAGTGGGCTCGACCCCGAGGCCATCATGGACCGGCTGGTGGATGTGATCGTGGCCAAGTACGCCCCTTTACCTGCAGCCAGTCTGGGGCAGCTCGTCAGCCTGCTGGCGGGTGGTGTTCCGCAGTGGCGCCAGCATCGCCAAGCCATGCTGCAGCGAGCGCGCCTGCGTTTGCCCAGTCAAATCGTGGACGGCACGAACTGGTTTTGGCCCGAAGGCGAAAACCCTTCATCGCGCCGCCACGGTGTGGAGGATCAAGTGCGATTGCTGGCACCTTTTGACCCGGTGGTCTGGGACCGCCGCCGCTTTGAGCAGCTGTGGGGTTGGGCCTACCGCTTTGAGGCCTACACGCCCGCTGCCAAGAGGGTGCGTGGTCACTACGCCATGCCTTTGCTTTGGCGCGATCAGGTCATTGGCTGGGCCAACGTCAATGCCACTTCAGGCACCCTCACCCCTGAAGTGGGTTTCGTGAACGCAGCCCCCAAGTGCAATGCCTTTGCTGTGGCCCTGGACGATGAGCTACACCGCATGGCTGTTTTTTTGAGGTTGAAAGAAGCTTAATTCCCAGGTGGCGCGTCAGGCAACCGTGTGCATCGTGAGCCAGTCGCGCAGCGCAGCGTTCATGCGGGTTTGCCATCCTGGGCCGCCTGCGCGAAAGGCAGCCAGTACATCGCGATCAAACCGGATGGTGGTGGATTCCTTGTCGCTGCCTGTGGGGCGTCCGCGTTGGCGGCGGTAAGCCTCGATGCCCGCCTGCATTTCTTCGCGCGTCAGCGGTCGCTGATCTTCATCTTTGCCGTCCCATAGATAGCGTGTTGCTTATCCGAGACACCTTCATGGAAGTCATTTAGAGACAGGGCCCGGACAAGTCTTCGAGGGTCAAAGAAGTTGAAGCCACCGTAACGGATACCGGTGAACAAAGTTCAACCTCAGCGGGCCGTATCAATAGGCAACCAGTTCGGCACGAGGGGCGGCATCTGCAATACCGCTTAACGCCATGTGATCCGCTGCAAGGGTGGATCGTTACAGCCTGGTCGTTGGTGCCATACGACCCAACAAAAAACCAGACGCCAGATATCAAAACCATAGAGCTCTTGCCTCAAGAGCGGGGCTTGGCTGCCTCTCAACAAAGTTCAAAAAATGATCATTAATGATGCAATGAAAGAAATTAGCAAAACCAAATAAATTGACATTTGTGAGATAAAACATTCATATAATGGAAGATGCGATTTCTGAAATGAAAAAATAACTAAAAACATTTGTTGTATTTTTGATGCTTACCAATCAATTTTGATGAATAAAAATTTGCTAAAAAGTTCTTTGTTGTTACTTTTGGGGTGGATGTGCGCCACTGGTGTCTCTGCGTCTGGGGCCATTGGGGTGGCTGATTTGACGTTCGCCACCTTGAGTCATCACCCATCGGTGCGGGGTGCGGCCGCTAAAAACCAGTCAGCGCAACTGGGGGTGGAAGCCGCCAAGTGGCAATACTGGCCCACGCCAAGTTTTGGGGTGGAGCGCGTACAAGGCGGCTCTGCCGCCCTGGGTCAAGGCGATCGAACGGTCGGTGTGCTGGGTCTAAACCAACCACTTTGGAATGGTGGCAAGGTAGGTTTCGGGGTCAAGCGTGCCGAGCTGCTTGCACTGCAGGCTCAAGCAGAAGGCGAGGAAGTGCGGCAATCACTGGCATCAAGGGTCATTCAAGCTTGGAGTGACGCTGTCGTGGCGATGCAAAAAATCGATGCACAAGAGCAAAGCCTCGAAGCCCACCAACGACTGCTCAAAATGGTTGAGCGCAGGCATGCCGAGGGTGTGTCTGCACAAGCCGATGTGGCGCTTGCACGCAGCCGCCTCGATCTGTTGCAAGCCGATGTGGAAGTCCTCAAGTCCCAACGCGACAACGCTTTGGACAAGCTTCGATTGCTCACAGACAGCCAAATCAAATCTGAACACTTGGCCAGAGGTCATCAGCTCACGGCCTTTTCGGAACTCGCATTGGCGGATTTGTTAGAGCAAGCCAAACAGCTGAGTCCTCAGCTGAAAAAAAACCAGCATCTGATTGATGTCGCCCGGTCGGACGTAGATGTGGCCAAAGCCTCACTCAAGCCCGAACTTTCTCTAAGGTACGAGCACCAGCAAAGCAGCAACAACAGTGCTGGACCCACATCCAACAACCGCATCTTCCTGAGTTTGAATTCAAACTTGGGTGCAGGTTTGTCAAGACTGACGGGCATTGGTCAGGCCATATCTCAAGTCAGCGCTGCAGAAGAAGAGTTATCTGTTCAGAGGCAGGCATTGTCAGAGCAAGTGCAGCTCGATTGGGCCCTGATCAAAGCTGCCAAGCTCCGCATCAAAGGTTTGACGTTGGCAGCGGCTGCTGGCGTTGAAGTTTTGGAGTCTTACGAACGTCAGTTCTTGGCGGGACGCAAGCAATGGATCGACCTGATGAATGCCGTGCGTGAACAGGCACAAACACAATCGCAACTGGCAGACGCCATGGTGGCGCAAGAGCTGTCCAGCCTGAGACTGATCTTATTGAGCGCTGGTGAAGAAGCCCTGTTGGCGGTCAAGCCAGAAATGACGGTCAAACCACAAATTGCCTCAGGCAAAGCAAAGCCATGACGCAAGCACCCGAATCAAGCCTCAAGGTCGATGAACTCTACGCAGCGCTAGCAAGACTTGCCAGCATGCAGCGAGAAGCTGTGGACCGCCTCGCATTGCAAGAAGCAGTGAGCGCAACCAACCCAGAAGACACAGCGCAACAGCGCTTGACCGTTCTTTCAGAGCACTTGCAAGTTAAAAATGCCAAATGGCGCAGCAAGCCAGATGCGGCAGATCTGCCCGCCTTGGTGGCAAAACCAAATGGCCAGTGGGCAGTGCTCAAAACGCGCAATGGCGATGGGCAATGGGTCTGCGAAACATTTGACGTCCAGACACGCAAATGGCAAGAAAGTCTGCTGACCAACTGGAACGACTACAAATTCGCCTCCATGCGGTTGGCGCAGCCATTCAAGGCATCAGAAAGCCCGGTCATGGGCATGGTGGTCGACGAAATCAAAGCCAACAAAGGACGACTTTTTGAAGGCGCGGCAGGCGGCTTGTTGATCACGGTCATGGGTGTTTTGGTGTCCTTCTACACCATGCAGGTTTATGACCGGGTGATTCCGACGGGAGCCAGCCAAACCCTGACCGTTCTGACCATGGGCGTATTGATCGTCATCGTCATGGAATACGCAGCCAAACGCCTGCGTTCACATGTTTACGAAAGCCTGGTAGACCTCATTGATCAACGGCTTGCCCGCACCGTGTACTTGCGTTTTTTGTCGGTCCGCCTGGACCAAATGCCACAAAGCGTAGGCACATTGGCCAGCCAACTTCGGGGCTACGAAACGGTCCGTGGATTCTTGATCAGCTTGTCATCACAACTGACGGTGGATGCTCCGTTCGCACTCGGCTTGTTGGTGGTCATCTGGTTCATCGCAGGACCATTGGTCATCGTGCCCGCAGCATTTGTCATCGTGGCATTGACCGTCGCCGTGTGGCACTCGACCCGAATCCGTGGACTCATGGACCAAGGTCATGATTCCATCAACCGCAAAAACGGCCTGCTGGTGGAGAGCGTTGAAGCCGCTGAAATCATCAAATCGGGCCAAGGCGGCTGGCGCATGCTCGGGCGCTGGTTGGCCAGTTCAGACGAATCCAGACAGGTGGATCTTGAAACTCGACGCCTGACAGAAGCGGGTCAATACCGCAGCATGGCATTGCAACAATTTGCATACATCACGATGGTCGCCACGGGTGCATTGATGGCCAGCAACGGACAGTTGACCATGGGCAGCCTCATTGCCTGCACCATCTTGAGCTCCCGTGTGTTCACACCCGCAACCCAACTGAGCAGTCAATTGACGCAGTGGGCACACGTCAAGGCAGCCCTCAAAGGCTTAGACGCCATCTGGAAACTTGAAGGTGACCACCATGGCCACCTGCAACCTGTACACATTGAAACCCTCAAAGGCAACTACCGATTTGAAAATGCGGTCATGACCCACCTGGGAAGGCCCGCGTTGGCCGTGGAAAAACTGCAAATTTTTGCTGGCGAAAAAATTGCAGTTGTTGGCCCCATCGGTGCAGGCAAAACCACCCTGTTGCGTTTGCTCTCTGGCATGTACAAACCCACCGAAGGGCGAGTTTGGCTGGACGACATCGACCTCGAGCAAATCAGCAAACCCAAACTGGCCGAAAGCATCGGCTATTTGCCGCAAGAAGGGCGGCTTCTGGCCGGCACAGTCAGAGAAAACCTCACATTGGGACTGGCTGACCCAGGGGACGACGTCCTCATCGAAGCAGCCAAAGCCACAGGTTTGTTCGATGCGGTCATCACCGGGCACCCACAAGGTCTGGAAATGCCCATCAACGAGGGCGGAACGGGCTTATCGGGTGGACAACGGCAATTGGTCAACTTGACGCGCGTGTTCTTGAGAAAACCCAAGGTCTGGTTGTTAGACGAGCCCACCGCATCGCTGGACAGAACGGTGGAGCAACACATCGTCAACACCCTCAAAAAAGCCATGCAAGAAAGCGACACCTTGGTCTTGGTCACACACAAACCCGAATTGCTCCGTTTGGTGGACAGGGTCATCGTCGTGGCCAAACACCAAGTGATCATGGATGGACCTAGAGACGAAGTATTGATGAAACTCAAGCAAGCCCCAGTTGCAGGTGATTCTGCGGCCCGTATCGTTAAGGTCGTCAAATGAGCCGCACAAAGTCCGGGCCCCCAAGGTTTTCCATCATCTGGCTCATGCTGGTCATCGTTGCCATACTGACCACCTTTGCTGCCAATTTCAATATTGACCAAGCCGTGCGTGCGCAAGGCCAAGTCATCGCGGGATCACGGACCCAGGTGATCCAAGCCGTCGACGGCGGCATGCTCGTTGCACTCCACGTTCGTGAAGGCGACAGCGTCAAATCAGGCCAAAAACTCGCCGAGTTGGAACCAGACCGCGCACAAGCTGGCTTTTTGCAAAGCAGCGCAGAAGTGGCCAGCAGAACCATCGCCATCACCCGCGCTCAAGCAGAACTCATTGGCATAGAACCCAACTACACCGCTGAAACAAAGAAGCAATGGGGCGAATTCGTGAATGTGCAAATGGGCATCTACATGCAGCGAAAGCGCAGCCTCGACGAAGAGGTCGCCATGATGAAAAGCGCGATGGTCTTGGCCGAGCAAGAACTGGGCATGAACCGTCGACTGTTGGCCAGTGGCGACATCAGCCAAACCGAAGTCATGCGGGCTGAACGGCAGGTTCTCGACATCCAAACACGCATCAGCAATGCCAAAAACAAATACCTCCAAGACTCCCGTCTTGAATTGGCCAAACTGGAAGATGAGCTCACCTCCAGTCGAAACAAAATGTCGGAACGCGAAAACGTACTCAGGCACACCGATTTGGTCTCACCCATGGACGGTGTCGTCAAAGTCGTTCGAGTCACCACCGTGGGTGGTGTACTGCGTCCAGGCGACGAGCTTTTGCAAATCAGTCCGGGTGACGACGAACTCCTGGTCGAAATCAAAGTCAACCCCGCAGATGTGGGACAACTCGCCCCAGGCATGCCCGTCACATTACGGTTCGATGCATTTGACTCCATGATTTTTGGAAAAGTGCATGGCGTGTTGCGTTACATCAGCCCAGACACCCTGAGCGAACAAGGCCAAGGCGGCCAAAACCAAACCTATTACCGCGCGCTGGTAGCGCTGCAGTGGAAAGAATTTGATGAGCCTGGTGCGCGAATCCGTGCCCAAGACATCAAACCCGGCATGACCGCCACAGCCGATGTGCTGACCGGCGAGCGCAGCCTTTTGACTTTCATCATGAAACCTATTACGCGCGCATTCAGTGGCGCGCTCCTTCAACGTTAACACTTTCAAAACGGAGATATCACCATGTCCAAGCAAATAACTGGTAGCACATCAAAACCCATGACGATGAAAGCCGGAGAGCAGCAAGTCATCACGATCGCCAAAGGGCAACAGCTGCGCATTCAAGAGCTGATCAATGGGCAAATGAAAGACGCTGGCAAGGTGATGTCTAGCCGTAAAGGCAAAGACCTGCAAGTCAAGTTTTTGGATGGCACAGAACTGGTGGTGAAAGATTTTTTTGAAGTGTGCCAAGGCGATGCATGCAGCGTCACATTGGGCGACAGCCAACTGGGCAGCTTCACCATCACAGCGGACACACCACTGGGAAATCAACTCCCTGACGGTACCCATTTGGTGCACTATTCACTCTCCGATGCATCTTCCTTGATGGACCTGGCCGCAGCCGGTGGTGAGTTCATCAAAACCAGCACGGCAACAGTTGCCCAAGCAGCGGCGCCTGCTGTGCTTGAAACAGCAGCAGTGGCGCAAGCAGCAACTTTGACAGGCGGCTCCAACATGTTGTGGGCAGGCTTGGGCCTGGCCTTGGCAGCGGGTGGTGGCGGTGGCGGTGGTAGTGCTGGTGGTGGTGTTACACCTGAACCAATCCAGCCTGATGGTTTCAAAGGTGTTGTTTGGGACACGCCTGTGTCTAAAGCCATCGTGTTCCGTGACCTGAATGGAGATGGCATTTGGGATGCCAATGAACCCATCACCATCACCGACGAAGAGGGCAAATACGAAGGCCTCACAGGTGAGGGCAATATCGTCGCGACCAGTCTGGACCGCTTGCTGTGGCGAGGAACTGCGACTTACGTGGAATACAGTTCGGTAGTGATCAACAACGTCAGTGTTGCTGTGCCAACCACCAAGACGATTGAGTTTGTTTTTGAAGGCGCGGCATTTGACACTTCAAATTCTTCGGCCCAAAAAATCAGGGAACTTATTGATCCGGAAAATCAGTATTTGAATGGCGGTCAAACCCGATACAACTCACAAGCAGTATTGGATAAGTTGGATGAAATCATCGCAAAAATGGGCGTTGATATCCTCCCTTACGTCACAGGATTCTCACTTGCTCCACTGACGTTGGCTGGAACAGTATTTGAGAAAAACAGCGACTTGGTGGCCATTGACATTGGTGCCAACTTGGAAAACGAATCCACTGGCAACCTGCCATCTGGAGACGACTTTGTCTGGAGCGGCACTTACGTCATCGGTGCGCCATTGCAAGATGGTCAAGTCAGCGTCTACGTCACTGCTGTCAGCACCTTGGTCAAAGCCTACATGGAAATGAACGGTGGAACAGCCACCCAAGCACTCGCAGCCATCAAAGCTGGCTTGGACTTTGACCAAAGTTCGGGCACAGGTGCAGTGGGTTCGAACACCAAAATTCTGACGGGCGAGTTGAACGCGCAGATCACACGCCTCATGGGTGAAGTGATCGCACGCGCAGAAGCTGCGAACTTCTCATCGGTCGTTCAAAAGTCAATGATTGATGAAATCAATGCGACCCTTGAAACGCTGGCAGCAGCCATCAAGTCGGGTGTCATTGCCAAGATCGATTTGACCAATCCTGCACATTTGTTCGACATCTTTAATGGTGCCGAACTTGGTTTGGTCTTGAACGACGAGTACGAAGCCCAAGCACTGGCCTTGCAAATCGGTGCCACAGGTCCTGCAACTAACTCCGTGTGGCACACAGAAACAGTTGACGGCGAAATTGACTCCAATGTTGATAGTCGTGCTTTATCTGCTTTGAAAACGGACGATGTGGTGGGCAACATCACCGTGTTGGCCCGCCATGATGCACAAGGCGAAGACGAATACGTTGCCTTGAACGTCACCAGCGATGAGAATGACAGCGTGTTCTTGCAAAGCTCAAGACTCCGTGTTCAAGCCAGTGGTGAAGATGTAGTTGCGGGCCTTGGGATTGGATCGGCCGAGGGTGCCATCAGCGATTTGGACATTTTGGCCACGGGAGAAGGTTCTCTTTCTATTGCGCAAGTCGAAGTGACGCCAGGCGAAAGATTGACCATTGAATCCATCGAAGTGCTTGCAAGTGGTGCGCGTGCAGGGGCACGGGCTGATGTGCACGGCGATTCTTCGGTTGAGACTCAGAACTGGGCCCTTAACCCTGCCACATTGGGCACGGTGGAGGTCGATGGCAACATCGTCGTCTCGGCAACCGGTGTGGATTCCAGTGCCGATGTCGGAATCAACGCAGGTGAATACGGTGGCCTCACCGTTTTGGGTGGTGGTGACATCACGGTCACGGCAGGTGACACTCGTGCAATGGCCAACTTGACCGTTAACCATGTCAGTGGTTCGGTAGGCAATGTCAACGTGCAGGCAGAGGGACAGCCTGAGGTGGTCGGCTTTAACTTCTTTGACTATTTCGATGCCGACAACGGCGAGGTAGAGCCAGCTCAAAACAAGCTTTTTGTCATCAGGGTTGGCGACGAAACCTATGAGTTTGACATCGACAGCGCAGGCTACTTGGGTGCTTCCAATTTGGAAGCATTGAGAGATGCAATTTTGGCTGACTTCAATGCCCAAGCTGCAGGCAAAGAGTATGGTTTTGCGGCCGAATACGACGGCGCTCCCGGATTCAAGCAAGGCTTGTTTGTGGTGTGGGACACGGTTCATGATGAGAGCCAAGTGGTCACCATGTCTTACGACAGTCAGCAGATTGGTGATTTCAATGGTGAAACGGAAATCAACAGTCAATATTTCTATGCTCGCAACGCAACAGAATCAAGCGCGGCCAGCCTGAACTTGTTGACCGATGGCAGCGGAAACGATGTGACCATGGGCAATTTGGCCGTGGCGGCCACTGCCGAGTCCTCAGATGCGGTGGCCAACATTGAAGGTTTTGTGACCATTGAGGGTCATGTTTCTGTTGAGGCCAGCGAGTTGCGTGCCGATGCGCAAGCCAACATCAACAACAACTTCCAGGACAAAACCTTCTTGGGCAGCGTGGGTCAACCCATCAACCTGAGCGTGGCCGCCAGCAACGAATATGCAACGGCCGACTTGAACATCCACAACGCCAGCGGAACAGTTGGCGATATGTCAGTAAACGCCAGCGCTCAACGAGCAGATGCTCAATTGGATCTCCACACCGAAGGCGCTGGCGTCAAGGCAACCCGCCTCACATTGCTGGCCAGCGGTGAGGACGCCAATGCTTTTGCTGACATCGAAGGTGATGTGGCGATCAGCGGTGACATCCAAGTCACATCGTCTCAAACACGCGCCACAGCGCACGCCGACATCAACGATGAAGACGGCGGCAGCACTTCTCTTGGTGGTGGTGATCTGTCAGTGACAGCCTCAGGCGAATACTCGTCTGCTGACGCCCACATTTTTAATGCCAGCGGAACACTTGACGATATTCTGGTGACCGCCAGCGCTCAAAGTACAGCTTCTGAATTGGATCTCCACGCCGAAGGCGGTGGCGTCAAAGCATCCAGACTCACACTGAATGCCAGCGGTGAGGACGCCAATGCTTTTGCTGACATCGAAGGTGATGTGGCAATCAGCGGTGACATCCAAGTCAATGCGTCTCAAACACGCGCCACAGCCCACGCTGACATCAACGATGAAGATGTTGGTAGCACCTCTGTTGGTGGTGGAGATCTGTCAGTAACAGCCACAGGCACTTACTCGTCTGCTGACGCGCACATTTTTAACGCCAGCGGAACACTTGCAGATATTCAGGTGACAGCCAGCGCACAAAACTCGGATTCAGTATTGGATCTGCACACAGAAGGCGCTGGGGTCAATGCAAGCAGCCTCACACTGATGGCCAGCGCGCAGGACGCCAATGTTTCTGTCGACATCGAAGGTGATGTGGCAATCAGCGGTGACATCCAAGTCAATGCGTCTCAAACACGCGCCACAGCCCACGCCGACATCAACGATGAAGATGTTGGCAGCACCTCTGTTGGTGGTGGTGATCTGTCGGTAACAGCCTCAGGCACTTCCTCCTCTGCTGACGCGCACATTTTTAACGCCAGCGGAACACTTGACGATATTCTGGTGACCGCCAGCGGTCAAAGCGCGGATGCAGAGTTGGATCTGCACACAGAAGGCGCTGGGGTCAATGCAAGCAGCCTCACGATGATGGCCAGCGCCCAGGATGCCAATGCTTATGCCGACATCGAAGGTGATGTGGCAATCAGCGGTGACATCCAAGTCACAGCGTCTCAAACACGCGCAACAGCCCATGCTGACATCAACGATGAAGTGAGTGGCGAAACCACGCTTGTTGGTAGCGACATCTCTGTAACAGCATCTGGCTTGCTTGCTGACAGCACTCTGGACATCGGCAACGCCAGCGGCTCCGTGGGCGATATGGACGTAACCGCCAGCGGTCAATCTTCTGACGCCGAGCTGAATCTGGAAGTGGCACAAGACGCCACCCTGACTTTGGATTCGATTTCGGTTACCGGCACCGATGCCACCAACGCAGACGCTTCCGTCTATCTGCGTGGCGCTTCTGCGGCTGACAAAAAGCCATGGACACAACCCGGCCTGGAGTCGGGCACCATTGAGATCCATGGCGACATCAGCGTCTCTGCCTCATCTGTGCAATCCGATGCCAGCTTGGGCATCAACAGCGACTTTTCTCAAGACTTTGGTCCCACCGAGTTCTACAACTCTGGTGATCTGACGGTAGAGGCCAGTGCCACCGACGCCACAGCAGAAGCTGGCATCCTCAACGCCAGCGGCAACTTGGGTGACGTGACCGTCACAGCCACTGGCCAACCTGAAGTCGTTGGCTTTGACTTCTTGGGCTATTTCGCCCCCAACTCAAGCGGTCAAATTGAGCGCGGCACCTCCTTCTCGATGGACGTTGAAGGTGACTCCTACAGCTTTGGCTTCACCGACGTTTCTGAAGAATTGTTTGGCAACCTCACAGCTGTGCTGGAGGCGATTGCAAAAGCATTCAATGATGAAGCCGGGCCTGACGCGGGCTACCGCTTTGTAACCAACTACGACAACCCTCAATCTTTTGCCACAGGTTTGTTTGTTGTGTGGGACGGCATCCGAAATGAAGAAAACGAGGTGTCTTTCTACTTCAATGGCACCGAGATATCAGGCGCCGATTACGTTCAAATCGCCACCGAACGCAGCACGGCCGACTTGCACCTGGTCACTGACAACAACCGCCTGACCATGGATGCTGTCACGGTCGTGGCTGACGCGCAATCCTCTGACGCCCATGCCGACCTGAGCGGTGTGTTGTCAATCTCTGGTGACATCAGCGTCACCGCAGGCGAATTGCTGTCCACTGCTTCGGCAGACATCAACGCTCGTTTTGAAAACCTCACCACCTTGGGTGACGAAGATCAAGCCATTAACCTGACCGTCACCGCCAGCGGCGTGACCAGCGACGCGGACTTGCACATTGGCAACGCCAGTGGCTTCGTCAACGACATAGCGGCGGCGGCTGCCGCAGAAAACGCCAACGCCGACATGACGCTGGAACTCACTGGCGACATTGAAGGCGATATCAGCGTGTCGGCCAAAGGCTCGGCTGCTGACGCCTTTGCCGACATCTCGGGTGATGTGGCGCTCACCAGCGCCATGGTGACTGTCACATCCAATGGTCAAAACGCCGACGCCGACTTGGTCATCAACAGCGCCACCGGTTTGATCAACGACATCACGGTTAAAGCGGACGGGACAAACGCCAGCGCCGACCTGGCGCTGAAATTTGATGGAACTGTCGATGGTGACATCATGGTGTCGGCTGTCGAATCGTCTGCAGAAGCCAACGCCGGCATCGTTGGCAATGTGCTTATGACGGGTGGCGACCTCACAGTTACCACCAATGGCGTGAACGCTTCGGCCGATTTGGAGTTTGGAACCGTTAGAGGCACCATCGGTTCAATTGAAGTGACCGCCAGTGGCATGTCTGCTGATGCGGACCTGGACCTGCACACCACAGCTCTGACAGCCGCCTCCTTGAGCGTGACAGCCAGCTCGGTGGACGCTGACGCCAGCGCTGACATTGATGGCGACATTGCCGTGACCGGCAACATCGAAGCCATTGCCAGCGCACAAATTGCAGATGCCTACGCATCCATCAACGAAACAGGCTCGGGCGACACCGTCTTGGGCAATGGCGAAGTGGGCAGCGACTTGACCGTCACCGCCAGCAGCCAAAGTGCTGACGCAGATTTGGTCATCGGCAATGCGAGCGGCACGGTTGGCTCGATCGACGTAACCGCCAACGGTATCTTCGGTGATGCCGATCTTTACCTGACAACAACCGAAGATGGCATCTCATTCGAAACACTGAACGTGATGGCAAGTTCGGCTGATTCCGACGCAAACGCCATGATCGCTGGAACAGTTGATCTGACTGGCGACATTGATGTCATGGCCAGCGCAGAGCGTGCAGCCGCTGGTGCAATGCTCATGGGTGAAGACAGCATTACCTTGGGCAATGGCGACGTGGGCAGCGACTTGACAGTCACCGCCAGCAGCCAAAGTGCCGACGCGGATTTGGTGATCATCAACGCGAACGGTACAGTCGGATCGATCGACGTAACCGCCAGCGGTGTCTCCGCTGATGCCGATCTTTACTTGACAACAAACGAAGATGGCATCACTGTCGAAACACTGAACGTGATGGCAAGTAAGGCGGATGCCGACGCAACTGCCATGATCTTTGGTTCAGTTGATCTGACTGGTGATGTAGATGTCACCGCCAGCGCAGAGCGTGCCACCGCGGGTGCAATGCTCATGGGTGAAGACAGCGTCACCTTGGGTAATGGCGACGTGGGCAGCGACTTGACAGTGACAGCCAGCAGCATCGATGCCGATGCTGGATTGGTCATCATCAACGCTACTGGCTTGGTCGATACCATCGACGTCAACGCGACTGCTCTGAGAGCCGAAGCCACAGCGCAAATCATGACCGATGCGAACGGCTTGACCGTCTCCACAATCTCGGTCGACGCATCGGGCGAAGATTCAACGGCTGAGGTCATGGCTTTGGGTGAGTTGGACATCACCGGCGACATCCAAATCACTTCCAGTGGTGAAGATTCGGGTGCCTATGCTTTGTTGAACGCCCTTTCTTCCGATGCCTCAGATCCAGGCACAACGACCTTCGGCCGTGAAGCAGAACAGACTCTGCTGCGCAGCATGGAACCCAACACGGTGGGCAGCAACATCACCGTCAGCGCAACCGGCACAGAATTTTTCAACCGCAGCGAAGACTTCGAAGCAGGCTTCTTGTCGCAAAACACCCGCGGCCATGTGGGCGAGTTGAATGTGTCCTCCACCGGTGTGAACACTGACGCTGCTGGCATCATGGGTGTCAGAGCCGATGAAACCGTGAAGTTCGACAGCATCTCGGTCAACGCCAACAGCACTGGTGCAGACAACGCCACCGCCACGGTGTACCTGTACGGCCAAGATGGTCAAGCCACCGATCAAGATCGCTGGACTGAGCAGAAGGACTTTGTGACCGACCACGGTACAGTTGAAATCAATGGAGACATCACCGTGACCGCAGAAGGTCTCAATGATGATGTCATCCTGCACGTCAACTCTGGTGAGTCGCTGGACCTCGACATCAGCTTCGAATCGACCAACCGCGGCTACACCGTGTTGGGTGGTGGTGACATCACCATCGAAGCCACCGCGACCAACGCATCGGCTGATGTGGTGATTCACAACGCAGAAGGCTTGGTGGGCGACATTGCCCTGACCGCCGGTGGCGTGCCCGAAGTGTTGGCCTTTGACTTCTTGACTTACTTCGATCACATCAGTGGCGATGAAATCGCCAACGAAGACCGCATCACCTTCAATGCCAATGGCGTCACATTGACGCACGAATTCAACTTCGCTGATCGCACCATTCCTGCAACACCGACGGCCGAATTCATCAATGGTTTGTTGGCCGAGGTCATTGCCAGCTTCAACGCTCAAGCACAAGAAAAAGGTTTGAGCGTTCACTTTGATGACGCCTTTGCTGGTTACAGCGCTTTTGCAGATCAAACTGGATTATTTGCCATTTGGGACACAGTGCGACCCAACGACACAGGCACGTTTGGTTTCAATGACGCCCCATTGATTGCAACCAATACAGACGGCTCTATCAACAGCTCCGCCAAGTTTGAACTCGAAACAGAAAATGATGGTGTGACCATCCGCAGCATTGCGGTGACCGCCAGCGCAGAGAGCGCCGATTCTGAATTGGACATCAAAGGGGCTGGTGTTGCCATCAATGGCGACATCTCTGTGGTGGCCAGCGAGTTGTTTGCTTTTGCCGAGGCCGACATCAACGACGACGGTGACGAAGACATTGATGGCCCCACCGTTTTGGGCTTGGGCAATGTGGGCAGCAACATCACCGTCACTGCCAGCGCCGTCAGCTCCGAAGCCGATTTGGACATCGAAAAAGCACAAGGCTTGGTGGGTGACATCGCTGTCACCTCTGGCGCCGACTTTACAGAAACCGACCTCGAACTCTGGTCTAACGCCAAAGGTTTGGAGGCTGCAAGCCTCACAGTTGTCGCAGACGGCTTCTCTGCAGAAACCGATGTTGAAATAGACGCCGATGCCAACTTCACCATCACCGGTGACGTTCATGTGACGGCCAATGACTTCAACGCCGACGCCGACGTGAACATGTATGGCAAAACCAGCGCTGCTCACTTCCATGTTCAAGGTGACATCACCGTAGAAGCGTTCTCACAGGATGCACTGGCACACGTGGTCATGGTCGAAGAGGACAATGACGACGATGGCCGTGGCCATGGCCAAGTGACTTTGGGCACCGACAGCGTCGGCACCAGCATCACCTTGGAGGCCAACGGTACCGATACCGAGTCTCACTTGCACATCTTCAGCGCACAGGGCAAAGTCAACGCGATTGATTTGCAAAGCACTGGCCAAGACGCTTGGGCTCACCTGGAACTCGAAGCCGGTGCAGACCGCGACCTGAGCATCGAGAGCATGAGTGTTCGCAGCATCACCGGCGTTTCAAGCGACGCCGAAGTGGAAATGTGGACCGCCAATGCCGACGCCACCCTCGCCATCAAGGGCGATGTGGTGGTCAAAGCGGAAGGTGTCCAGACCGAAGCCTTGGTCGAAATCAACCAAAAAGAAACCAAACTGGACCTCTCGCCTACATTCTCCGATGGCGTGGTCGCATTTGGTAATGCGGTCAACGCTAAAAATGTTGGCAGCAACATCACCGTCGCCGCCACCGATACCGAAGCTTCCGCCATCATGCGTGTAGACAACGCTGTGGGCACCATTGGCAACATCGCCCTGTCGTCCAGTGGCGTAACAGAGGTGGACTCCTTTGACTTCTTGGCCTACTTCGATCACGAAGAAGGGGATGAAATTGTCAACGGCGACACCTTCAGCTACACCATCAACGGTGTGACCTTGGTGCACGAGTTCAACGTGTCCAACTTCACCGTGCCTAAATCGCCATCGGCCGAGTTCGTGCGCGGTTTGTTGGACGACGTGATCGAAAGCTTCAACGAACAAGCCGAAGAAGCGGGCCTGGACATTCACTTTGTGTCCAGCGTCGACATCAGCGGCACCCCTGAGACAGCTTTGTTTGCCGTTTGGGACCGCATCCGCCCAGAAGAGGTTGGCGAATTCGGCTTTGGAAATGCCGATTTGACTAACTACACCGACAATGTTCGCCATGGCTCCATCGACAGCTACGCTCGCTTCCGCATGGAAACCGAGCAAGATGGTGTGACCATTGCCTCCATCGCTGTGACCACAGACGGACAAAGTGGCGAAGCCGATTTCGACATCGTTGGCGCTGGCGTGAGCATCACAGGTGACATCACTGTGGTGGCCAGCGAAGAAGACGCCGAGGCCGATGTCGACATCAACGACAGTACCGGTGGCCCCGACATCGACGGCGACACCGTGCTGGGCAATGGCAGTGTGGGCAGCAAGATCACCGTCACAGCCAGCGCCTACTACGCCGATGCAGACCTGGACATTGAAAACGCCAATGGTGCCGTGGGTCATATTGAGGTGACCGCCAGCGCTGAAGAAGCCGATGCTGTATTGGAGTTGTATTCCAACGCCAAAGGCTTGGTGGTCGATTCCTTGACTGCAGTGGCCAATGGCGACTACGCCGAATCCGCTGCCAGACTCGACGCCGATGGTGACATGACCATCAAAGGCGAAGTGAATATCACCGCCGGCGGCGATGACGCCGACGCTGATGTGGAAATCCACGCCAAGGCGGCCGATGGTCACCTCTACCTGCAAGGCGACATCACCGTTTCGGCCCTGACCGACACGGCCAACGCCGAATTGGAAGTGGTGGACGAATTCGACGTCATCAACGAGCGCTCCTACGATGTCAGTGGTGACACCGTGTACGAGGGTGTTGGCGTTCGTGAAGAAGGCCAAGTGACCTTGGGCACCAGCAACGCGGCCATCAACATGAATGTCATCAGCAGTGGTGACGATGCCGAGGCACACATCCATATCTACAGCGCGGGTGGTTATGTGGCCGACATCAAGGTGGAAGGTCGCGGTGAGGATGGCTATGCCCACCTCGAAATGGAAGCTGGTGCAGACCGCGAGCTGAGCATCGAGAGCCTGAGCGTGCGCAGCATCACCGGCATCGACAACGACGCCGAAATTGAACTGTGGACCGCTGCACAGACCGCCAACATCTCGGTTAAAGGTAATGTGCTGGTGGGCTCCGAGGGTGAACGGACAGAAACCACTTTGACGATCAACGACAAGTCCTACGATGAAGATGAGCTCGACTGGATATTTGATGGTTGGTTGGACAATGGTGAGGTCGTCTCAGCAGACCTGATCGACAACAACTTCAACACTGGCACCATCACTTTTGGTGAAGAGGTCAACGGTGAGACAGTTGGCAGCGACATCACGGTGAGTGCCATTGGGGATTCATCCTACGCCGACGCTGACATTCATAACGCCCGTGGTACTTTGGGCGACGTGACCGTCACATCCAGCGGTGCGCGTAACCCTGAGGTGCATTCAATAGAAGCAGGAGATCAAGGAGGATTGCGTCAAGCAATACGCTTTGCTGTTGAAAATGGCGGTGCTACTGAAAATGCCGTAATCGATCGACTGATCTTGGTTTTGGATGGCATCGAGTTGAGCTATGACCCAGCCGGAACTATTTCCGTCGAAGCCAGTTGGGTAACGGATGCCTGTGCTGCTTGGCAGCTTGCGGCCAATGCCGATGGTGCTTTTGGTGCAAACCAAGTGGTCATCGAATTTTCAGAAGGCGACATTGTTGTGCGTTGGCTCAATGACGACTACCACGATGTACCTAAATTCACTGTTATCGGTCAGAGTGCCTCATCTGAACCGATAGACAAAACACTGGATCCATCCACAATTGTGGATGAATTCCCAATTTACAACGTGATCTCCGATAGCCCTGCCAATGCTTCCTTGAACATGGAGCGCTTCGATGGCGTGATCGATGGCAACATCGCCGTTTCGGCCACCAATAGCCGGGCCGATGCCGATGCCAACTTTGAAGGTGTGGTCAACGTTCGTGGCAATGTGAGCGTGACCGCCAGCGGTACACTTTCAGAAGCCTATGCCGACATCAACCCGGTGGCTGAAGAGGTGATTGCACCTCGCTCCGTCCTCTTGGTTTCGCAGACCGAAGACATCAATCCGGTGGCTGAAGAGGTGATTGAACCTCAGTCCGACCTGTTGGCCTTGCTGCCCGAAGCGCCAGTGCAGTCCGTGTTTGGCCGCACCGTGGGTGACCAAACCATCGGCAGCGACCTCACAGTGTCTGCCGAGGGCGTCAGCGCCGATGCCGACCTGAACATTGGCTACGCCAGTGGTGCGGTGGGTTCGGTGGATGTCAGTGCCACCAACACCGATGCAGACGCCTACCTGAACGTCGAAGTTGAAGCCAACAAGACGCTCACCGTCAACACCATCCGCGTGGAGGCCCATAGCGAAGGCGAAGACACGGCCTACGCCGAAGCCAACTTCTCCGGCCAGTTGGGCTACGACGAGCAAGACCCCTTCTTCGAACCCCTGGTTGAGCAGAGCATTGACCACGGCACAGTGCAGATCAACGGTGACATCACCGTTGAGGCCAACGGCCTGAACGACGATGCGACCTTGAACGTCAATTTCAGCGAAAGTGGCGCAACTGAAACCAGATTGAGTTTGATATGGTCGATGCTCTTTATGCAAGGTGCAGGAGCTTGGGTAACTGAAAATAACATCACCACAGACGCTAATTTTGGTTTGTACCTCGAGTTGGGTGACGGGATTGAACCGCTTAATTTATTGGAAAATATTCCTGTAGTTGTTGATCAGGCCTACTACGATAATTTAGGTATTCAGGTCACTATAGAAGATCTATCCGATATCAATGCAAGCCTTGTGATTCGTTCAGAAAACGTATCTGTTGAGCCTCGACTGGTTGCCAAGTTCAACAGCGTTTCCGAACTCACTCTTGATGATGAGTTCCTCAGCTATATTTCCACCAATCTTTTGGAGGATCCGGATGTCCCATCCTATATTCTTGACTTGCTACAAGCAGCTATAGATTCCGGTGAAATCTTTGGCAACAGCTCGGAATCCAAAGGCAATACCGGCCACACTGTCTTGGGTGGTGGTGACATCACCATCACAGCCAGTGCTACGGGTGCGGATGCCGATGCTTACATCTACAACGCCAGCGGCAACGCGGGTGATGTGAGTGTCACGTCCACGGGTGTGTCTCAAGCTCAGGGTTTTGACTTCTTGGCTTACTTTGACCCAACGATTAACAATTCACCTACTGCAAATAACCCGAACCGTTTGCGCTCCGGTGATACGTTTGTGGTGAATGTGGGCGAACACACCTTCACCTACGCGATCACCGCCAATGTGTTGACAGAACAGCAAGCCAACGACTTGTTGCCACTCGTGGTGAATAGCCTGAACGCGCAAGCACAAGCAGCTGGTTTGAACGTGACGTTCGCCACCAGCTTCACCGACGGACCAACCCCCATCTCGACCGGTTTGTTTGCGGTGTGGGACAGCATCCGCGAAGAAGAGACCATCGAAGTGGCGGTCAAGCGTCGCCTTAGCTCTCAGGCGGTGGTGATCGAGAACAACGATGCCAACGCTGACTTCTTCTGGGGTCGTGACGCTTCCATCGACAATGCGGCTTACGTGGAAGTGATCGCCGAAGAGGGCAAGACCCTCACGGTGGCCAGTGTGTCGGTGACGTCGGAGACAGAAATTGCCTTCAACGAGGTCAACGAAGGCAACGAAACCCACGGTGCTTGGGCCGACTTCTATGGCAATGTGCATGTGACCGGCAACATCAACGTCGCCGCCACAGAACTCAACGCTTATGCCGAAACCTGGATGAACAACCCCGATGGCTCGGTCAATCCAGATCTCTACGGCACCACGACCTTGGGCTTGGGCAATGTGGGCAGCAACATCACCGTGACCGCCAGCGGTCAGATTGCCGGTGCGGATGCAAAAATCCACAATGCCGATGGCACTGCAGGCAACATCACCGTGACGGCCAGTGGCGACATGATCGCTGCTTCCGAGGAAACGAACGTCCACGAAACACAGTCCTTCTTCTTGCTGCCACAGCTGATGTACCCATTGGAGTTGCTGCTGAACGAAAGCAACGATGTGGAATTGACCCAAGACTATGTGGATTTGACAGAATCCTTCAAGTCCTGGAGTGTGATGGTGGACGGCATCACCCTGAGCGTCGATTTGGAGAGCATCGAGCCCTTCCTCTTTGGCCCAGGCTCTGGCTTTGAAAGCAACGATGCCTACGTGGAGGTCTTGCGCTCGACGCAGTGGATTGTGGACACCTTGAACGAGCAAGCCGCACAAGCTGGCCTGCGCGTGACCTTCGATACCGATTTGGTTCCCGTCGACTACCTGTCAGGCGATACCGGCTACTTCGACATGGTGGGTCCGGTCATTCTGAACATGACATGGAACGACTTCAAAGACCACGACAACGCCATCTTCGGTATCACCACGGTGGACGGATCGTTCTTGTCTATTGCAGACATCATGGAGCGTGTGAATGCTGGCGATATGTTCGGTGAAAGCGCCGACCTGGTCTTCGGTCGCATCGATTCTGAAGACCTGTCGGTGGACGGCGAATTCCACGATATTCGCGCAGAAGCCAACCTCGACTTTGAGTTCGGTGGTACCGTCAAGGGCAACCTGGTGCTGGCATCTGCCAATGAGCACGCTTTGGCCACTGCAAACCTGTACGGCGACTTCGACTTTGAAGGCGACCTCACCATCACGGCCAGCGACCTGTGGTCCGACGCGCTCTTGAGCGTGAACGTCGACGAACAAGGCAGCGGTGTCGAATTCGGACGCTCCCCAACTGATGGCAGCGACCTGACCGTCGTCGCCAGCGGCCAAGCCGCTACCGCCAAAGCTGAGATCCTCAAGGCCTCGGGTACTTTGGGCAATGTGTCGGTGATCTCTTCGGGCGCACCTTTGGTCGAACAAGTCAAAACGCCGCTCAACGCCGAGCAAGAGGTGCAATCCTTTGACATCGACACCTTCTCGACATGGGCTACCAACGAATCTGTAGACGACGTTGGCCAAACCTGGTCCGTGACTTTGAGCGGCGGCAGCTTCACACAAGACATCGTGTTGTCGGTCAGTGGTGATTGGGACAACTCGCAAGACTTGGTTGATTCACTCAACGATGCTGATAACAAGCCAGAAGGCGTGCTGTTCAGCTGGAATTCCGAAGACGATACCGTTTCCATCACTTACCCTGAAGGTTACGATTTCGACTTGGCTGAATTCAAAGGCAAAGGATCGGGTAAGGAAGAGCGTTGGGGCGAAACCGCCAGCAATGATGTGACGGCGTTCAGCGATGATGCCTTCGACGAAATTGATGGCTCTAGCGATCTCGTCCTCTGCGACTACGAAGCCACGCCAAGCGTCTCTCATGTGGAGCTGGAGTTTGATGGCACAGTGGCTGGTGATGTGGCTGTTTTGGCCTCCAACGTCTCAGCCCGCGCCACGGCGCAAGTGGTAGGTGACCTGGTCATTGAGGGTGATGTGTCTGTCACGGCTTCTTCCAGCGACTCATTTGCATGGCTGGACGTGGAGGGCAACGACCTGGGCTTGAACGGTAACGTGACCGTGTTGGCCTCGGGTCAAGGTGCACTCGCCGGTGCTGAGCTCATGGGCATCTCGGGTGATGTCAGCAACGTGGTGGTTCGGGCTTCTGCCCAAGACGCCGATGCGTTTGCTCACCTGCACTTCAATGACGGTGTGATTCAGACCCTGACCTTGGATGCCGAACACCACCGCTCGACCGTTCACGTCGAAGTGGACCAGTCGGATGAATACGCAGGCAATCAGATCCCTGTGCCCGTCAATGAAGGCAAGGTGGTGATTGATGGCGAAGGCCATGTGGGCATGACCTATTTTGTGGATGTGTACAGCTCGATGGCCAAAGCCATTGACCTGACCGCCATCAACAGCGTTGACGCAGACGGTGACAACCATTGGGGTGTGACGGATCTCGACTTGGTAGCCAAGTGGGACAATAACGATGGTGCGGCTCAAGCTCAGCAAACTCAACGAGGCATCATTGACATCTGGCCCAAGGTCGTGAACATGACCGGCTTCAACGTTCAGCGCGACTCCATCAACCTGCGTTTGCAGAATGACATCTTGTACGGTGGTGATACGGGTGCTGACAGCTTGTTCTTCTCTTCGGACACCGACACCTATGAAGTGACCAGCGTCACCAACTTCGCAAAATTTGTTCAGACCAATGATTTGAACGCGCTCCCCGATGAGTACGTCGAAGCACTGACCAATTTGTTGGCCGATTCAAGGGTTTACTTCAACAGCCTGTACGAGAAAACATTCCAAGATCGGGTGGGTTATTTCTACCGTGAGGTGACGTTCACTCTCGACGACAAGTCGATCACACACAGCTTCATGGTTTATGACTTTGATGTGGACACGGCTGGTATCAGCGGCATCATCAACTTTGGCACCACCACCGGTTTGACCGAGCGCAACGTGGCCGAACGCTACAGCATCGTTCACTCAGGTGAATCCATGGACGACAGCGTCGACACCATATCGTTGGATGGCTTCCATGCGATTGATGAGCTGACCGTCATGGCTGGTGGTTACAACCTGTCGGGTGACGTTGAGTACTCGACCGATGTGACCTACAGCCTGGATGACTCTGCCGATGTCATGATCGATGACATCACCGTGACCGCCTTTGAGATCCGCGACATGGGCGACGAGATCTTGACGACCAACGATGAGGTGAGCCTGGAAATCTTTGCCGAAGGCGAAGACTCCAGCTTGCAGCTCCGTCAAAGCGAGATCTTTGTGGGTGCCGACCGCGAAGGCAACACGGCCAACTTGGAGATCCGTGGTGCCTGGGGCACGGTCAGCAGTCTGGTCCTGGAAGCCACTTACGGTGGTAGTGTGGATGTTGAGATCGACAACGATCACAACCTTGACTCCGGTGATGACGCCTACGATCACGGTTTGATTGTTCGTGATGTCTCGGTGTTGGCCGCTGGTGAGGACGCATCTGTTTACCTCAACTTGGATCTGGACCAATCTTCTCTCGATCTGTCTGCCTTGGAGAGCTTGGATTACGGCTCCTTCATTGAGCACATAGACCTGCGCACCTTGGGTGAAGGCTCCACGATTGAGGTGGAGATCGATCAAGGCCAATACGGTGGTTTGGTCTCGATTTCGGGTTCTGG
>JBIKHW010000340.1:0-3732 GCA_044361935.1 Limnohabitans sp.
CAGCGAAACCAAAGGTCCGGTCCGTGATCTGGAAACCCTGATGAAACGCCGCGCTGCCCGATTGGTGCGCGACCGCATGTACTACATCTGAGCGGGTCATCAAAAAAGCGCTTGATGCGGCCAGAAGAGGTCTTCAATCGTGAAAGCATTGATAAGCCAATGACTTTGGGCCCGACATGCCTGGCTTTTTGAGTGGCCCGTTGTCTGAACCAAAAGACCAGACCAGCGAGGGAAGGTCAAAGCGGCTCAGCGGCTGTAGGTCAGGCCCAGCGCCACGCCACCAAACAAATCACCCTCGACCAGCGGCACGCCCGCAAATTCAGCCTGCAAGGCGGACTGAAAAGTGCTCAAGGCCGAGGACCCGCCCGTGAGGTAAACCGCATCCAGCGATGCATCCGTAAGGTCTGCGCGTTGCACGCATTCGCGAGCGCAAGCCACTGTGCGGTCCAGCAAGCCATGCAAGTGCGCATGCATGTCGCTCACGGCCAGGCGAGCTTGCAAGCCGCGTTCGATCACCCCCAGCGCAATGTCCGTGTCAGCCCGGGTGACTGAGCAGCGGATCTTGGCCTGCTCCACCTCGTGCGACATCAGGTGCCCGTGGTGCTCAATCAACACCTGCATCAGGCGCTCGTGCAAACGCGGATCGCTGTAATTGCTGCGCAGGGTTTTGGCGTGGGCGATGGCCTTGGGTTGGTATTGCCAGTTGATCAGGTGCCAAGTGGCTAGGTCAAAAAACACTCGGCTGGGCACTTCGCGTTCTTCGGGGCCGGTGTGTTTGTAGCCCAGCAGCGGCATCACTTGCGCCAAGTTGAGCTGGCGGTCGTAGTCGGTGCCGCCGATGTGCACTCCGGTGGTGGCCAAAATGTCGGCACTGCGATTGGCGTGTCGCATGCGATCGGGCCCCAAGCGCACCACGGTGAAGTCCGAGGTGCCGCCCCCCAAATCCACCACCAGCACGGTGCTTTCTTGGGTCAGGCGCTGCTCGTAGTCCAGCGCGGCGGCAATGGGCTCCAGTTGAAACGACACCTCCTCAAAGCCCACCGCCTCGACCATCTGGCGCAGCGAGGCTTCGGCTTGGGCGTCGCGTTCGGGGTCGTCGTCGACAAAGTGCACCGGGCGGCCCATCACCACACGACGTGGGGCGCTGCCCAGGCTTTGGGTGGCGCGTTCGCGCAGCTGCGCCAAAAAGGTGGTGATGATGTCCTGAAAACTGATCTGCTGGTGGCCGATTTGGGTGGTCTCCAGCAAGAGTGGACTGCCCAGCAAGCTTTTGAGCGAACGCATCAATCGGCCCTCGGTGCCCTCCAGGTAATGACCAATGGCATCTCGCCCAAAGTGGGTGCTGCTGTCCTCGGCGTTGTAGAACACGGCCGTGGGCATGGCCAGTGCATCGCCCTCCAGCGGGATCAAGCGGGCGTTGCCCTGAGCGCCGAGCCAGGCCATGGCCGAATTGGAGGTGCCGAAATCGATCCCGAGCGTGCCGGAGGGGGTAGAAGTCATGTGAAAGGGAAGGTGCTGAGGCGAAAGTGGCAGGCCAAAGCGCTGACCGTCGAAGGACCCGGGATTCTGCCACTGTCAGCCCTGTCAAATCGGGGAGAATCGGCGTTGTTTCATTTTTGTCCACCACACCCCATGACCGAAGCCCCAACACCCGAGACATCAGCCGCTGCCCGCCCCTCATTGCCCGACCGCCTGGCGATTGACGCCCGCAGCCCGCACCATGTGCGCGCCGTGTTCGAGCACGACATCGGCATCCGCTTCAATGGCAAGGACCGCAACGACGTCGAGGAATACTGCATCAGCGAAGGCTGGGTGCGCGTGCCCGCTGGCAAAACGCTGGACCGCAAAGGCCAACCGCTGCTCATCAAGCTCAAAGGCAAAGTCGAAGCGTTTTACCGTTGAGATCTCTGGCAGCGCTTAGTCGCTAAAGCGCTGCTGCAATTCTTCAAACGAGATCAACTCCCCCGCCAGTGCACTGGCCATCACGGTGGGTGGGCTGGCCAGCCAGACTTGACCTGGACCCGAGCGGCCCGGGAAATTGCGGTTGATGGCGCTTACCGTCACTTGCGCCGCGTGGGTGGATGAACCTGGGCCGCAATTGGCGCAGGCCCCGCACGAGGGCTGCAAAATGCGCACGCCCATGGCCGCAAAAATTTGGTCGTAACCCAGTGAAACGCAATAGTCGCGCACAGCGGTGGTGCCGTACTGCAAAAACACCTGAACACCTTCGGGCACCTTCAGACCCTGTTTGAGGCCCCAAGCCAGAACCGCATGGTAGTGGTCAAAGTCTTCGCGTTTGCCCGCGGTGCACGAGCCGCCGTAGGCGATATCGATCTTCACGCGCTCCGCCAGGTCTGATAGCGCCAGCCCTTGGCCTGGATCACCTGGCCGAGCCACCATGGGCTGCAGCTCGCGCAGGTCCACCGTCATCTGGTGCGCAAAGCGCGCGTTTTCATCGCTGTGCATCCAGTCTTCAATCAGAAAATCCACACCACGGCGCTCCCTTAAAAAGCGTACCGTTTCCAAGTCGGGTGCCACGATGCCGGTCAGGCCTCCCAGCTCGGCGCACATATTCGTCAGCGTGGCACGTTCGTCGGTACTCAAGTGAGCGATGCCCTCACCCGTGAATTCGAACACTTTGCCCACCCCGTGCCCTTCGCAGATCCAGGGCATGGCCAGCAGGTGCAGCATGAGGTCTTTGGCGGTCACGCCGGGGTGCATTTGGCCTTGCAGCTGAACCTGCACGCATTCGGGCCAGCGCACGCGCACCGCACCTGTGACAAAGGCATTGGCCATGTCGGTGGTGCCCACACCAAAGGCGACACAACCCAAAGCGCCACTGTGTGGCGTGTGCGAATCGGTGCCCACCACCACTTGACCAGGCAGTGCGTAATGCTCAGTCATCATGGCGTGCGAGATGCCCGCCACATTGCTGCCGTCGTCCTGCAGTACTTCAGCATCGGTCAGGGTGCGGTGCATGCGCAAACCGTGTCGCTTGGCAAAATCGCGCTGTGCCCGGCTCATGGCGTGCATGTTGGAGATCAGGCCACCGCGCAAATGGGCAGGACTTTCTTCGACATACGAAGTGTGGTCTTCAAACACCACAATCTGCTCGGGGCGTTGCAGCGTGAAGTGCTCGCCCAGTGCGCCTCGCATCAAGGTGTCGGCCATGCCTGTGTAGTACTCGTGGATGAAGCGCCACTCGGCCTGCACGAACAGGCCGACACCTGTTTGGGGCTGCTCGGGTGTGTAGGGCGCGGGCAGGCGGTGGCGTGCCAGAATTTTCTCGAACAAGGTTTGTGGACCAGCATCCTGGCGCAGGGCCCCACTTTGGTGTCCCTTTAATTGCGAGGCATCTTTGTCGCTGCTCGCAGCACCAGGTGGATGCGCAGCTGCTAAGAACTGTTGCCCCCAGCGCAGCAGTCCACCAGCCCGCAAGATCGAAGCGGCCAGATCTTCGCGCCCACGCACCAGATCGGTCGCAGTGATTTTTTCACCCTGCTCGATGCGCGCCAGCAAAGTGAAATCGGTGGAGGTGAACAGCCCAATGTTGTCGGCGTTCTGGCGGTAAATCCGTTCAAAGCTTTCGGCGATCACCAGTTGCACACCCGCCAGTTTCTCGGCGGTGGGGCTGTGTTCGCGAGACGAGCCTTTGCCGTAACGGCGACCCGCCACCAGCACCTGGAACCCGGCTTGCCGCAGGGCTCGCCGTGCGATGGGGTCTTCGCCCTC
>JBIKHW010000058.1:0-12243 GCA_044361935.1 Limnohabitans sp.
CACTTTGAAGTTGCTGGCCTGTTCATCCAAAAGTTCAGCCCCGCGTAGGGCGTAGCCGTCCATGGCCGAGTTGTCGTGCGGTGGCACGCTGATGGGCGAGACCACGTTTTGCGCCAAGATGCGGCCGTGTGCCTGCATCAGCGGCACGGTTTCTTGTTCGTGCACGGGCTGCACCAGTTGGGCCAAAAACGCGTTGACCTGGCTGGCCGAAAGGGCCTGTGGGTCGTAGCCTTGTAGGCGTTCGGCGATCTGATCAAGGGACAGGGCAGGGGTGGTCATGGCAATGGCAATGGCAATGGCGATGGCGATGGGGCACGGCGCTGCCGTGCGGCACGTTTCAAAGGGATTCGAGTTGCTGCAGTTCAGCCAGCGTATTGGCGTTTGAAAAAGCATGCGGGCTGTCGCCCGGCAAGTCAAAGGGCACGATCGCGCAGCGGTGTTGAGCGGTCCACGCATCGATCTTGCGGCCGCCGCTTTGGGTGAACTTGACCAGACTTTCAAGCAAATCCAGCTTGAGCAAGCAAAACACCGGTTGGGGGCGCACCGTGCCATCGGCTTCGGGGGCTGCGGCCATGGCCATGTCGGCGTCTTCGTCATGTATGGCTTGCACCAGACGCTCCACCAAATCCAGCGGAAACAGCGGCGAGTCGCACGGCACGGTGAGCAAGAGCGGCGTTTCGCAGCGCTCCAGACCGGTGAGGAAACCCGCCAAAGGACCCGCAAAACCGTCGATGCTGTCAGGCCAAACGGCCACACCCAGCGATTCATAGGCCGCCAAGTTGCGGTTGGCGTTGATCATCACTTCTTGCAGGGGCAGGCTTTGCAGTTGCAAGCGCATCAAGGTTTGCAAGGCCAAGGGCAAACCGTGGAAGTTTTGCAAACCTTTGTCGGTGCCGCCCATGCGGGAGCCGCGCCCACCTGAGAGGATGAGGCCGGTGATGCCCGGTGCGTGGTGGTTCATGGCGTTCAGCCTCCGATGTAGCTCATTTCCACCCGGCGGCCGGGGCCGCTGGAGGTGTCGGGGCCGCGCAGGCTGCGCAGCACCGAATATTGGTCCGTCCGTCCGCGCCAGATGGCGTCCACCGTCTGTGCCAGCGTGTGGTCGCTTTGTGCCGGGTCACGCAGCAGCTGGCGCAGGTCATAGCCCTGGCTGGCAAAGAGGCACAAATACAAGCGGCCTTCGGTGGACAGGCGGGCGCGGTTGCAGTCGCCACAAAACGCCTGTGTCACGCTGCTGATCACACCGATCTCGCCCAAACTCGGGTCGTGCTCGCCTTGGGCGTTGGCATAACCCCAGCGCTCGGCGGTCTCGCCGGGGGCAGCGGGGTCGAGTTGCACCAGCGGCAGTTCGGCATGCAGGCGGCGCACCACCTCGGCGCTGGGCAGCACCTCGTCCATGCACCAGCCGTTTGTCGCGCCCACGTCCATGTATTCGATGAAGCGCAGCACAATGCCCGTGCCCTGAAAATGCCGCGCCATGGGCAAAATCTCGTGGTCATTGGTGCCTCGCTTGACGACCATGTTCACCTTGATCGGTCCCAGGCCCGCCGCCTGCGCGGCTTCAATTCCTGCCAGCACATCGGCCACCGGAAAGTCCACATCGTTCATTTGGCGAAAGACGGTGTCGTCCAGCCCGTCCAGGCTGACTGTGACGCGTTGCAGGCCCGCGTCTTTCAGACTTTGTGCCTTGCGCGCCAGCAGCGAACCGTTGGTGGTCAGCGTCAAATCCAGCGGCTGGCCGTCGGGCGTGCGCAGCGCGGCCAGTTGCGCAATCAAAATTTCGATGTTCTTGCGCAGCAGAGGCTCTCCGCCCGTCAGGCGAATCTTGCGCACCCCACGGCCTACAAACACGGTGGCGATGCGGGTTATTTCTTCAAAGCTCAGCAAATGGCTCTGAGGCAGGTAGGCATAGTCTTTGTCAAAGACTTCCTTGGGCATGCAGTAACTGCACCTGAAGTTGCAGCGGTCGGTCACGCTGATGCGCAAATCGGTCAGCGGGCGGCGCAGGCCGTCCAGCGGCAAGTTGCTCAGGTCTTGACCTGCCAACACGGGTGGCAAAGGCAAGCTGGGGTGGCGCTGGTCAACCAGCGGAATGACGCGTTCAGACATGGGGTTGATTGTGCCCGACCAACTTGCGTCACCTGGTGAAGACATTTAATTTGTCACTCTGTGCTCAGACATTTAATTTGTCACCCCGGGCGAAGACCTGGGGTCCATCTCCCCTGCAAGCTGTGGATCCCGGATCGGGGTCCGGGATGACAAATACAAAAATCCCCGTCAAGTTGGTTTAGTGCTGGGGCAGCGAAGAAGGTTCAACCGTGCTGAATGGCCACCGTCTTGAGGGTGGTGAAGCCCAGCAGTGCTTCAAAGCCTTTTTCACGGCCGTAACCGGAAGACTTGACGCCTCCAAAGGGCAGCTCCACGCCGCCGCCTGCGCCGTAGTTGTTGATGAACACCTGGCCGCTGCGCACGCGCTTGGCCATGCGGAATTGACGTCCGCCGTCGCGCGTCCAAATGCCAGCCACTAAACCGAACTCAGTAGCGTTGGCCAATTCGACCGCATGGTCCTCATGGGTGAAGGACATGGCCGACAGCACTGGGCCAAAGACTTCTTCTTGCGCCAGGCGGTGCATCACCGGTACGTCGCGCAGCAAGGTGGGGGCTTGGTAAAAGCCACCCGCTGGCACGCCCGCCGCAATTTGCCCTTGCGCCACGGTGGCGATGCCGTCCGCTTTGGCTTGGTCCAAGAAACCCGTCACTCTCTCTAATTGGCTGGCGCGGATCAAAGGCCCCAAGTCCAGATTCATGGCGGCCGAGCCTACTTGTAAGCGGCCAAAGGCCTCGCCCAGGCGCTTGAGCAGTGGCTCGTAAATGCCCTGCTGAATCAACACGCGCGAGCCCGCGCTGCAGGTCTGCCCGGAGTTCTGCACGATGGCGTTGACCACCACGGGAATGGCCGCGTCCAAGTCGGCGTCGTCAAAAATGATTTGGGGGCTCTTGCCACCCAGCTCCAGCGTTACGGGGCAGTGGCGCTCGGCAGCCACTTGTTGGATGAGCGTGCCCACTCGGGGGCTGCCTGTGAAGCTGATGTGATTAATGCCCGGGTGGCGGGCCAGCGCGTCGCCCACCTCGTGGCCGTAACCGGTGACGATGTTGATGGCTCCTGGCGGGAAGCCCACCTCGGCCGCCAACTGCGCCACGCGGATCAGGCTCAGGCAGGCGTCTTCGGCGGGTTTGACCACGCAGGCATTGCCTGCGGCCAAAGCGCCGCCCACACTGCGGCCAAAAATCTGCATCGGGTAGTTCCAGGGAATCACATGGCCCGTCACGCCGTGGGGCTCGCGCCAGGTCAGCACGCTGTAGCCATTTTGATAAGGCAGTGTCTCGCCGTGCAGTTTGTCGCAGGAGCCTGCATAAAACTCAAAGTAGCGGGCCAAAGCCAGTGAATCGGCAGCGGCCTGTTTGGTGGGTTTGCCGCAGTCGCGCTGCTCCAGCGAGGTCAACTCGGCGGCATACTCGATCACTTTTTGCGACAGCTTCATGAGCAAGCGACCACGCTCTACGGCGCTCAGCTTGCCCCAAGGGCCGTTGAAGGCGGCTCGCGCTGCGACCACAGCGGCATCGATGTCGGCCGCTTGGCTGCGCGGAATTTGATCGAACACCCGCCCGTCAGACGGGTCGAGTACATCGATGGTTTGGCCTGCCAGGGCGGGGACGGATTGGTTGGCGATGAAATTCATTTGCATGGGTCTATTGTCAACCCGGGCAGGATTTTGAAAATCACCCTTGGGACATCGACCGTTGCGGCTCAGACGGGCAAAAAAAGGCCCGCCGAAGCGGGCCTGTCAGACCTTGCAAAGCAGATCAGGTGCCGTGAACCTTCATGACCAGAGGCACGATCAAAAGCGCCACGATGTTGATGATCTTGATCAGCGGGTTGATGGCAGGGCCTGCGGTGTCCTTGTAAGGGTCGCCCACCGTATCACCGGTCACGGCTGCTTTGTGGGCGTCTGAGCCTTTGCCGCCGTGGTGGCCGTCTTCGATGTATTTCTTGGCGTTGTCCCAAGCGCCGCCGCCGGTGCACATGGAAATCGCCACAAACAGGCCGGTGATGATGGTGCCCATCAGTAAGCCACCCAGTGCCTTGGGGCCCAGGATCAAGCCCACCAGCACTGGCACCACCACGGGCAACAGGCTTGGAATGACCATTTCCTTGATGGCGGCCGTGGTGAGCATGTCTACCGCCTTGCCGTATTCGGGCTTGGCCGTGCCTTCCATGATGCCGGGGATCTCCTTGAACTGGCGGCGCACTTCAACCACCACGCTGCCTGCTGCTCGGCCCACCGCTTCCATGGCCATGGCGCCGAACAGGTAGGGGATCAGGCCGCCAATGAACAGTCCAATGATGACCAGAGGGTCGGACAGGTCAAAACTGATGGCCTTGCCATAGGCTTCCAGTTTGTGCGTGTAGTCGGCAAACAGCACCAGCGAGGCCAGGCCTGCTGAGCCAATGGCGTAGCCCTTGGTCACGGCTTTGGTGGTGTTGCCCACTGCATCCAGCGGGTCGGTGATGTCGCGTACGCTGCTGGGCATTTCAGCCATTTCGGCAATGCCGCCCGCGTTGTCGGTGATGGGGCCATAAGCGTCCAGCGCCACCACGATGCCCGCCATGCTCAGCATGGAAGTCGCCGCCACGGCAATGCCGTACAAGCCACCCAGGGCATAAGCTGTCCAGATGGCCAGACAGACGAACATCACCGGCCATGCGGTGGAGCGCATCGACACGCCCAGGCCAGCGATGATGTTGGTGCCGTGGCCGGTGGTCGAGGCTTGCGCGATGTGCTGCACCGGGGCGTATTGCGTGCCGGTGTAGAACTCGGTGATCCAGACCAAGGCGGCTGTGAGCACCAGACCGACAGCACAGGCGCCAAACAGTTTCATCTGGCTGCCCGCAGCGCCCAAGGCGTTGTCGGGCATCAACCATGTGGTGACAAAGTAAAAGGCGATCAGCGACAGCACGCCCGAGATGGCCAGGCCTTTGTAGAGCGCGGGCATCACATTTGTCATCCCCGGCGAGGCTTTGACGAAGAAGCAGCCAATGATCGAGGCGATGATGGACACCGCGCCCAAGGCCAGGGGGTACAGCACGGCCTGACCCGGCGCTGCCGAGACCAACAATGCGCCCAGCACCATGGTGGCGATCAGCGTGACCGCGTAGGTTTCGAACAGATCGGCAGCCATGCCCGCGCAGTCACCCACGTTGTCGCCCACGTTGTCGGCAATCACGGCCGGGTTGCGCGGATCGTCTTCGGGAATGCCCGCTTCCACCTTGCCCACCAGGTCAGCACCGACGTCAGCGCCCTTGGTGAAAATGCCGCCGCCCAAGCGGGCAAAAATTGAGATCAGCGAGGAGCCGAAGGCAAAACCGATCAAGGGGTTGAGCAAATTGGCCAGGTTCTTGTCCGGCGTCAGGTTGCCGTTGCCCACCAGAAACCAGTAAAAACCGGACACACCCAACAGACCTAAACCCACCACCAGCATGCCAGTGATGGCACCGCCCCGAAACGCCACGTCGAGCGCTGGGCCAATGCCTTTGGTGGCGGCCTGTGCCGTTCGCACGTTGGCTTTGACCGACACATTCATGCCGATGAAGCCACACGCGCCAGAAAGCACCGCACCGATCACGAAGCCGATGGCGGTTATGCCATCCAGAAAGATGCCCATCAAGATGGCCAGCACGACGCCGACGATGGCGATGGTTTTGTATTGCCGGGCCAGATAGGCCGCCGCACCGGCCTGAATGGCCGCTGCAATTTCCTGCATCCGGGCATTGCCGGCATCTTGAGAAAGGATCCACCCTCGGGCCCAAATGCCGTAAGCCACAGCAATCAAACCACAAACGAGCGCCAATATGAGCGCTGAATTACCAGTCATCGTTTTCTCCTCGATAGTTGTCGCTGAACGGAGGTGCAACACGCTGGAGGCACCTCCATGGCGTTGCTTCCTCAGCCCCCGAAACCGGAGAATGATTGGCCAACAATTCATTAAAGAGGCTGTATGGGGATTTGCGCAAGGCCTGTGAAAGTAAAATCGGGGTTAATCCCTAGCGATTCCGTTTTTTCTTAACTTTTCACAAAGAGACCCGCAAGATGTCCCTCGACAACGTGACCCCCGGCAGCAAAGCACCCGAGACCTTCAACGTGATCATCGAAATCCCGATGAACTCCGATCCGATCAAGTACGAAGTGGACAAGGAAACCGGCGCCTTGTTCGTGGACCGTTTCATGACCACCGCCATGCACTACCCCACCAATTACGGTTACGTGCCCCAAACCCTGTCTGGCGATGGAGACCCGGTGGATGTGTTGGTGATCACCCCTTACGCCTTGCACCCCGGTGTGGTGGTGCCCTGCCGCGCCTTGGGCATTTTGATGATGGAAGACGAGGCAGGAGTGGACGGCAAAGTGATTGCTGTGCCGACCAGCAAAATTTTGCCAATGTACGACCACTGGCAAGACATCTCGGATGTGAACGCGATGCGCCGCAACGCGATTGCCCACTTCTTTGAGCACTACAAAGACCTTGAAAAAGGCAAGTGGGTCAAAGTGCTGGGCTGGGAAGGCAAGGGCTCTGCCCACAAGGAAATCCTGGACGGCATCGCGGCCTACAACAAAACCAAGGCCTGATGGGGCGGGTTTAGCGCTCGTCCCTTGAGCGCTTGCCACACTGTGAACGCCTGCCCGGCTTGCGCCGCGCTGGCGTTTTTTTATGGGGCCTTCTTCAAAGGCGAGTGCTGCTGCAACGCTTCCAGGTAGTTCTCCACCCCTGCTTTTTCCCGCTCCAGAAACCGCGCCACGGCTTCTGAAAACCCTGGGTGCGACAGCCAGTGGGCGCTGTGCGTGGGCGTGGGCAGCAGGGCGCGGGCCATTTTGTGCTCGCCTTGTGCACCGCCCTCAAAGCGCTTGACGCCGTTGTCAATGCACCATTCGATGGGCTGGTAATAGCAAGCCTCAAAGTGCAGACAGTCCACCCGCGCGAGGGCCCCCCAGTAACGGCCATAAGCCACTTCGGGCTGACCAGCGGCGTCCAAGTGCAGGCCGATCAGGCTGATGCCCATCGGCTGTGCCTCGTGTTCGGCCACAAACAGCAGCCAGTTTTGCGGCATATCGGTGCGCATGGACTCGAAAAACGCCGGGGTCAAGTAGGGCGGGTTGCCGTGTTCCCAATAGGTTTGCTGGTAGCAGCGCAGCAGGAATGCCCAGTCGCCTTCCGTCATGTCGGGGCCGCGCACGGCGCGAAACGTGACACCCGCCTCCTGCACTTTGCGGCGTTCTTGCCGGATTTTTTTGCGCTTTTCTTGCGTCAGGCTGGCCAAAAAGTCATCGAAGTCGCGCCAGCCTTGGTTTTGCCAGTGGAACTGCACCTGGTCACGTTGCAGCAGCCCGGCTTGTTCGCAGGCCTGCAGGTCGTGCGGGCTGCCAAACAAAATGTGCAGCGAGGGGATGTTGTTGGTTTGGCAGATGTCCAGCAAGGCGGCCAGCAGGGCCTGGCGGGCGTCGTCAGATTCGGCCAGCAAGCGGCTGCCAGGCACGGGCGTGAACGGTGGGGCGACCAGGGCTTTGGGGTAATACTCCAGGCCGTGGCGCTGGTAGGCGTCGGCCCAGGCGTGGTCAAACACGTATTCGCCGCGTGAGTGGGTCTTGATGTAGAGCGGGCAGGCAGCGGACAAAACATCGCCTTGCGGGGTGCTGCGCCACAGGCTGATGACTTGCAGCGTCCAGCCGGTCTCGGGCGAGGCCGATTGGCTGGTCTGCATGGCCGACAAATAGGCATGCTGCATGAAGGGGGATGGGGCATCTTGCCGGGCGAGCAAGCCGTCCCAAGCTTCAGGTGCGATGGTACCCAGGTCGTCTTGCACCCGGGTGACATAATTCAAGTTCACATTTTCCAGCACCTGTATGACTCTCCAAATTCGTGTGGCTCAGCTCAACTTTGTCGTCGGTGACATGCCGGGCAATGCCCGCAAGATCATCGAGTTCGCCACCCGGGCGCATGCCGAGGGTGCGCGCCTGGTGTTGACGCCAGAGCTGTCAATTTGCGGTTATGCGGCAGAAGACTTGTTGCTGCGCCCCGCTTTCATCGACGCCTGTGATGATGCCTTGAAAACAGTGGCCCGCGAACTGGCTGGGTTAAACGGTTTGCATGTGGTGGTGGGCCACCCCGAAGGCGGCGGCCTGCGAACCCGCAGCGTGGCGGTCACGCGCCGCCATAACCGCGCGAGCGTCTTGTGTGAGGGGCAGGTGGTTTGCGCTTACGACAAGCGCGAGCTGCCCAACTACCAGGTGTTTGACGAGCGGCGCTATTTCACGCCTGGCAACGGGGTGGGGGTGTTCGAGGTCGATGGCGTGCGGGTGGGGCTGCTGATTTGCGAAGACGCCTGGTTTGACGAACCGGCTCGTCTGGCGCGTGACGCGGGCGCACAGGTGCTGGCCGTGCTGAACGCCTCGCCTTTTCATGCAGGCAAGGGCCCGGAACGCGAGCAGCGCATGCGCGAGCGCGTGGCCGATTGCGGTTTGCCTCTGATTTACGCTCATTTGGTGGGTGGGCAAGACGAGGTGATTTTTGAAGGGCGCTCGTTTGCGCTCAATGCCCAGGGCGACACCGTGGCGCGGGCCGAGGGCTTTCGCGAGGCCGACTTGGCTGTGCAGGCAACCGTTGGCCAGAACGGCTTGGCGTTGACCGCTGCGGCCGATACCTTGGTGCATTTGGCAAGTGCCGATGCCGAGCTGTGGGATGCGCTGGTGCTGGGCGTTCGCGACTATTTGGGCAAAAACGGTTTCAAGGGCGCGATTTTGGGCCTGTCGGGCGGCATCGATTCGGCGCTGGTGTTGGCCATTGCTGTGGATGCGATTGGGGCCGACAAGATCCACGCGGTGATGATGCCTTCGCCCTACACGGCCGACATCAGCTGGATCGATTCGCGCGACATGGTCAAGCGCTTGAACGTGCGTTATGACGAGATCTCGATTGCGCCGCTGTTTGATGGCTTCAAGCTGGCGCTGTCAGCGCAGTTTGAGGGCCTGAAAGAAGACACCACCGAAGAAAACATCCAGGCCCGCATTCGCGGCACCTTGCTCATGGCGCTGTCCAACAAGACCGGGGCGATTGTGCTGACCACCGGCAACAAGAGCGAGATGGCCACGGGTTATTGCACGCTTTATGGCGACATGGCGGGCGGTTTTGCGGTCATCAAAGACGTGGTCAAAACCCGAGTGTTTGACCTGGCCCGCTGGCGCAACCTGAACGACCCCTATGGCACGGGCAGCCAGCCGATTCCCGAGCGCATCATCACTCGCCCGCCCAGCGCCGAACTGCGCCCCGACCAAAAAGATCAGGATAGTTTGCCTGCGTACGAGGTGCTGGATGCGATCATTCAGCGCTACATGGAAAACGACGAAGGCGTGGAGGCGTTGATTGCCGATGGCTTTGAGCGGGCCGATGTGGAGAAAGTGACCCGCCTGATCAAGCTCAACGAGTACAAACGCCGTCAATCGCCCGTGGGCATTCGCGTGACGCACCGCAGTTTCGGCAAGGATTGGCGTTATCCTATGACCAATAAGTTTCGCGCCTGAATTCGGGCAAAAACCATTTTTGAGGACTTTCCTATGAAACAGATCACCGCCGTCATCAAGCCGTTCAAACTGGAAGAAGTCCGCGAAGCTTTGGCCGAATGCGGCGTGACCGGCCTCACGGTAACCGAAGTCAAGGGTTTCGGCCGCCAAAAAGGCCACACAGAGCTCTACCGTGGCGCTGAATACGTGGTCGACTTTTTGCCCAAAGTGAAGGTCGAAGTCGTGGTCAAGGACGAGGACGTGGACACGTGTGTGGACGCCATCGTCAAAGCCGCACGCACCGGCAAGATCGGCGACGGCAAGATCTTTGTGACCTCGATCGAGCGTGTGGTGCGTATCCGCACCGGCGAGCAGGACGAAACCGCGATTTGAGGGGTGAATGCAGGGCCTTAATGCAAGGGACTGCATGGGTCATTGGAGGCGGGGGGTGCTGATATCACCGCGCCTTTGTTAGTCGATCAAATCAGTTCGACTTTGGCGTGGGGTGAAAAGCCCGCTTTTTCCACCAAACTTTGCAGCAGCGCTGCGGGATCGATGCCCAGCGTCACCAGTTCAGTTTGCCAGTCTGCCATGAAGCCGTGATCAACCACTTGGCCAATGAAGGCCATCAAGCTGTCGTAATAGCCCAAGCTGTTGAGGATGCCCACAGGTTTGTCGTGGTAGCCCAGTTGACGCCAGGTCCAGACCTCAAACAGCTCTTCAAACGTGCCGATGCCGCCGGGCAGCGCCAAGAAGGCATCGGCTTTGTCGGCCATGAGGCGTTTTCGCTCGTGCATGGTGTCGACCACATGCAATTCGGTGCAACCGTGGTGCGCCCATTCTTTTTCAACCAAGGCGGTCGGGATGATGCCGACCACCGTACCACCTGCCGCCATGGTGGCTTCGGCCACCAGGCCCATGAGGCCGTTGCGTCCGCCGCCATAGACCAATTGACCACCATGCGCGCCGATCCAAGTGCCCACTTGCTCGGCAATCTGAGCAAATTCAGGCGTGTTGCCGGGTTTGGAGCCGCAATAGACGCAGATGGAGAAAGCTGGGGCAGCCTTGCTTGTGGCGGGGTTCGAAGTCGTCATGGGGTGGTCCAGCTGGCTTTCAGCGGTAGGTGACGAGGCGGGTGCCCGCCCAGATATCGTGCCAGAATTGTTTTTGGGCCTGAAAGCGGCTGAGCAAGGCCCAGACCATGACCCAGACCACCGTCAGCCATCCGACGGCAGCGGGGGACAGGCCAAAGGGCAGGGTGAGCAAGAGGGGAGGTAAAAACCAGAGCCAGCTCAACACATACCGCAACAAGGCGCGGCGCTGGCTCAAGGCCTGCCCTGTTGACGAGACCACACGAATGTGCCAGGTTTTCATGGCCAAGGTTTGGCCCCGGTGCCAAAACCAGGTGAAGTAAATGCCCAAAATCAAAAACAAGAAAGCCTGCAGACCAGGGCGGTTGTCTAGGGCGTGGCGGGTCTGACTCAGGCTGCTGAACAGATAGCCTGCAATGAACACGACGCCAAAAAGCAGCATGCCTTCGTACAACCAGCAGGCCATGCGGCGTTTGAGCGATGGGGTGGCAAGCGGGTCGGCGGGAAGGGGCAGGGGGGCGGAAGGCGTCTGTAAGGCGGGCGCGCGCTGTGTCATGGGAGCAATGGAATTTTGAAGAGGGGGTTGCGTCGAGCTTGAGCGCGGTAATCTTCCGGGTTTGTGCTTCACCCCCAAGGATCTTGAGCGCTCAGGGCCAATGGTTGATTGTGGCGCAAATGTGAACCTGAACCTGGCCATTCAGTTTCAAGAGGGCTGAGGCAACAAGGTTTTGGGGTGGACCGGCTTCGACGGTGCCACCCTCTGCACGGCCCGTGTGGCGTTCACGGGCAGCAGTGGGGGGCTGACCAAGCGGGTGCTGGGTGGTGCAAAGCTGCGAGCAGCACTTTTCACAGGAGGTTTGGGACCCGAAGACAGCTTGTGTTTTTCCTGATCGGACAGCGCTTGGTAGGCCTCCCACTGGGCCCGCTTGTCTTGGGCAGATAGGGATTGTGTGGCGTTGAAGTGAAAGCGCGCCTGGCTGCGCTGCCGAGGGCTGAGGGCCGCCCATTCTCGCATGCGGCTGTGCAGGGTCAACTGCTCCTCGTCACTGAGCTCGAAAAAGTTTCTGGACAGGGCCAGCCATTTTTGGCGTTGCTGAGCCGTCAGCTCATGCCAATCCGCGGCCAGTGGTGCCAGGGCCAGTTTTTGACGTTTGCTCAAGGACTGCCAGGCACCCAGCCCGGGGACGGGAGGGGCGTTGGAGGCCGATGGAATTTGCACACTGTTGCCCAATGCCGGTGTGGCCGGCAATGCAGGGTCGGCCGGGGTGATGGCATAACCACTGCCAGACGCGGAAGCGCTGGGCAAAGCACTCTGTTGATCAGCTGAGGCCGGGGCAGCCGCAGATGGCGCCGTTGGTGTTTGAGCCCCAACGTGCAGGCTCAAGCTCAAGGCAAGAACACTCAGGCACCAGTGGCTCAGACCCGCTCTGAGCCATGGCAGGCCAGGCCGACAAGCAGTCGGCTCGGCAGTGCAATCAAGGCCAAATTTCCAACCCGTTTCAGTCATGCCGTGCGTTTTGATGGAGCTGGATTTTGAGGAA
>JBIKHW010000341.1:0-3713 GCA_044361935.1 Limnohabitans sp.
TGGACGATGCTGAAATCCGCCAAGGCATCAAGGAATACAGCAACTGGCCCACCATCCCCCAGCTCTACGTCAAGGGCGAGTTCATCGGCGGCTCGGACATCATGATGGAAATGTACGAATCGGGTGAACTGCAGCAAGTGATCAACGGGCAGGCCTGATCGCCTTTTCACCCCGGCAATCAGCCACCTGCGGGTGGCTTTTTTGCGGCCCTTCAGCCTCAGTGGCCCAAGGCTGTCATTTGCCGCCAGTCTGGCAATCCGAACCGTTCCAAATTGCGGTTGGCCTGGAACAGCAGTGCTGCGCCCATCAGCATCAACAACAGGTCGTGGCCCACATGGCGCAGCGCCCAAAACTGCCTGCCGCTGTCGGTCAGCATCCAGATAAAGCCAGACATCACCAGCAGCAGCCCCAGACCATCTGGCCAACGCCGCCAGTGCAGCGAGCGCACCCAAACCGCCATGGCGGTGGCCACCAGCAATTCCACCGCCCACCAGCGCCACACACGCCCCAGATTCTGCAAACTGTCCTGCAATGAACCGCCCAAAGCCCAATCCACCAGCAAGCCCACCAGTGCAAGTGGGACCAACAGACTCAGTACGAAACACAGGCTGGCACCCCAGATTTCGTAAGCCCGGTTCTGGCGCACCCGTAAACGCGGCATCAGTTCCCAGCGCCAGTGGTGGCGATCCGAGCGAAGCAAGCAAACCATGGCCAGCACCAAAACAAACAACCGGAGTGCAAGCGTTTTTTCCGACCATATCCAAGGCCTGAATATGGGTTGAGTCAAGGGCAACACTGCAAAAGCCACCATCAGCGGCAGCCCGATCCACCGCCCTTGCCCACGCCAATACGACCACAACCGTGCCCACCCGTCCCACTGCCGCACAACACGAACTTCGACAACAGGGGCAGGTTCACCCAAACGCAGCATCCGGTGCATCAGGGCCCACAGTCCGATCAAAGAGAACAGCAAGCAGATAAGGGGCAGCCACCAGCCTTGATCTTTGCCCCAATACTGCCAGACCAGCAAAGAACATGCCCATGCGAACATGGACACGGGGTACATCAGCCATGGCCATCGCACCCAGCGGGGCCCATGGCCCATCCTGACCAAACCCGCCAGTCCATAGAGTGGCCAACCCACCATAGACAAGCCCACCAGCGCACTGCCCTGCTGCAATGTGAAGCCACTCAAGGGGGCGATACAAAGCACGGTCAAACAAAAAAAGCCCGCCCAAAGCATGAGCATCTGAAAATGCCCGACCACCCAACGCTTCACATGCACAGATGGCACCCTCAAACGCAGCAGACGAAGCCTCTGTTGCTGAAAGTCATTGTCCGCAACCAGCATAGCCACCATGCCCGCGCCGCTTCCCCAGGCAGCATTCATCCAAACACTGCTCAAGGTCCCTTGCGATGCATGCACCGCATAGGCCGCCAACATGAACACTCCGTTGAAAAACAACGGATAGAGAAAATTGAATGCGTCAAATCGCTGAGACGGTCTGCGCTGGATCAGGGCTTTCATGCGTTGAGCCCCTCAAACAGGTCTTCCAGGTTCATGGCTTCGCCGTCCATGCCGGGCGGTGCCCGGCGAAGGTCCACGATCCAGCGGCCATCGGCTGTTTGTGCCAGCACACAGTCTGGTGGCGGCGCCACCGGCCCCTGCACACAACGCACCTGCTCGGCGAGCACATCCCAGGCGTCCATCAGCTGAATCCGACCCTGATGCATGAAAGCCACATGGCTGACCACCCGCTCGAGATCGCTGAGCAGGTGGCTGCTGATGATCACGGTGCGCGGGTCCTCGCGCTCTACCCGGTCGAACAGGGCACGCATGAAGGCGCGACGTGCCACCGGGTCCAAGCTGGCCACCGGCTCGTCGAGCAAAAGCCAGTCGGGGTCGTGGCCCAGGGCGAGCACCACTGCAAGCTTTTGCTGATCGCCCAGCGAGAGCGCTCGGGCGGGGGTGAGCAAGGGCAGATCCAGTTGCGCGGCCAGCCCCCAAGCCCGGTCATGTTGCCAGTCGCGGTACATGGTGCCGATCTGCTCGAAATGCTGCTCGCCCGTCAGCCATTCAAAGAGGTCTGGCGTTTGTGCGACCACCCCCAGGCGTTCACGCACCTCATCGGCCAGGTCCTGACTCGGGTAGCCGCCGATGCGGCAGTCCCCCTGAGTGGGTTTGAGCAGGCCGGTCAGGCAGCGCATCAGGGTGCTTTTGCCGGCACCGTTGCGCCCCACCAGCCCGAGGACCGCGCCTTCGGGCACGGCCAGGTTCAGATGGTTCAGGATGGTTTTTCGCTGGTAGGCGAGCTGGAGGTCGCGGGCCTCGATGGCCATTCGTGTCATGGTGTCTCCTTGTCTGAGGTGTTGTTGAGTGTCTGGTCGATCAGCCGGTGCAGCGTCTCGGGTGGCAGACCCAGTTCAGCGGCCTGTCGCACCAGGGCCTGCAGCAAAGGGGCCAACAGGCGCTCCGTGTCAACCGCGCTGCGCGCCCCTTGCCCTGCCACCACCATTCCCATGCCGCGTCGGCGCTCCAGCAAGCCTTCGGCCTCCAGCAGGCTATAAGCTTTGGACACCGTCATGGGGTTGATCGCGTGCAGTTGCGCCACGGCGCGAACGCTGGGCAGCTCGATGCCTGTGTTCAGTTGTCCGCCCGCTATCTGGCGACGTACCTGTTCCACGATCTGGCGGTAGATCGGGGTGGGGTCGCTGGGGGCAATGGCGAAGTTCATGTGCATTGATGTATTAGTTCAAAAATACACAAAAACAAAACTTCAAGTCAATTTATTTATTTCTTTGTATGCATTTCAATCCGCCGCATGCACCCACTGCTGCTGCGCCGCCAGCACCGCCTGTGGGTAGACTGCTTGCCCCCGGCTACCGTTGTAGCGGCCCAAGCCCAGAAACAGATCACCGCGTTCGCGGTCGAGGTAGTGGCGCAGGATGACGCAGCCAAAGCGCAGGTTGGTCTGCATGTGGAACAGGCGGCCGTCGTCGCCGTCGCCAATCAGGCGCGCCCAAAAAGGCATGACCTGCATGTAGCCACGCGCCCCGGCACTGGAGATGGCGTATTTGCGAAAACCGCTCTCGACCTGCACGACGCCCAGCACCAATGACAACGGCAAACCGGCCCGGCGGGCCTCGTACCAGAGGGTTTGCAGGAATTCTTGTCGTTCAGCGGCGTGTTTTTTGTAACGCGCCAAGCGCTGACTGGCATGGTGGAGCCAATCGTCGTAGGTCTTTTGCGCTTGGGCGTCGGGCAACAGCGGCTCGGGCGGGGCCGCAGCAGCCACTGCTGCGCTCAGCGCGGTGCGCACGGCATGCGACAAAGGCTCTTCGATCTGCGGGCCTGCCCAAACACGCGAGCTCCAGAGACCGGCACCACACCCGGCAGCCCAACGCAGCATTACCCGGCGGCGGCTGGGCATGGTCAGACCTGAGGGCATGACGGACAGGTCAGACCTGCCATCAAGATCGGGGGTGCCAGACTTTGCGGCCATCAGGCCCCCACGGTTCAGGCGGCCAGTCGCGCCCGGATGTGCGCCAGAATGTCCGCCACAGCCACTTTGCTGGACTCGGCATCGCGGCGGTGCTGGTACTCCACCTGGCCGTCCTTGAGACCCTTGTCACCAATGGTCACGCGGTGCGGCACACCAATCAGCTCCCAGTCGGCGAACATGGCACCGGGGCGCTCGCCACGGTCGTCCAAG
>JBIKHW010000342.1:0-3704 GCA_044361935.1 Limnohabitans sp.
TTTGGGCGCTGGCCAACGTCAAGCCCAAGCGCTCGGCCAGCTGTTCGGTGCTCAGGCCTTCAAGCAATCCACGCACCACATCCAGATCGCGTGGGCTGAGCGCCGGTCCGCGCAGGGCCAGGCGGTCCAGCAGCAAGGCCATCAGATCGGCGCTGAGCACTTGCCCGGTGTAGTGCAGGCGCACAGCCTGCACGATCAAAGGGGCCAGGGCCTGCACGGTGGCCAACTCGGGCTCAGTCATCAGGCCGTGCTCCAGTCCCCGGTAAAGGTTGACCGACAACCAGCGACGCCCTTCGTGCAACGACAAGATGGCTAGCCGCTCGGCCACACGCGGCCACTCATAGCAAATTTGGCGGTAGTCCGAGTGCTGGACGTCGTGTGCAGCTTGCCGGTGCAGCACGATGTGCGGCTGCTGGGGCAATGCCTGCAGGGCGGCCTGGTGGTGTGCTTGCATAGCCTGATGCGCTCCGTCCAACCTGTAAAAACGCTGCACATAGGCCTGCGAGATGTCGGGCAAGGCACGGGTTCGCGCCCGATCGCCCACCGCCAGCGTGCGTGGCCGCCCTGCCCCCTCGAAGGAAAAAATGGTGCACTGCGCCATGGGCACCCAAGTGGCCAACAAGCGCAAGACCTCCTCGGCCACGGCGTGGCGGTCGGAGGCGCCCAACTTGCCCATCAAAGCCGCCACCTGCCAAAGTGGCACATCGGGCGAGGCCGCAGGGTTGGCAGGGCAAACCCAATGGCCCGCTGGTGCGGACGTGGGGGAGCAGTCGGGACAGGTCATGGGGCGATGTTAGCGGTGACGCAGTCGCTGAGGCACAGAGCCTGCATGAGGACAGAAACAGGAGTCCTTCGGGTATTCTTGAACAATGCCTTTTTCTCTTGCCCGCCCTGCTCACCACGAACTGATCATCAAGAAGAGCCGCTTCATCGCCTGCGTTGAATCGGTTGCCGGACGCGACGAGGCGCAGGCTCGGGTTGCGCAGCTCAAGGCCGAGCACCCCGATGCCGCCCATGTGTGCTGGGCCTTGCTGGCCGGGGGACAGTCGGCGGCCAACGACGATGGGGAGCCGGGCGGCACGGCCGGACGCCCCATGCTGGAAGTGTTGCGCCACCAAGACCTGCAGGGCGTGATGGCTTCGGTGGTGCGGTACTTCGGCGGCGTGAAGCTGGGCGCGGGTGGACTGGTGCGGGCCTACACCGATGCGGTGGCGCAAGCTTTGCTCAGCGCCGAAAAAGTCCCACTCATTGTGCAGACCGCGTTGGCTTGCAGCGTGCCCTATGCACTCGAAGGCCTGGTCAGGCGTGAGCTGGAACTGGCGCAAGCACCCTTGCTGGGCGTGAGCCACGGCAGCGTGGTCACTTTGCGTTTTGCCCTGCCCCTAAGCCAGGCCGCCGAGTGGGTGGCGCGGCTGAGCGAGAGTGGCCGGGGCCAATTGGTCTGGCTAGAAGGTGACAGTGCGCCATGAACAGACACGGCAGGCCGCACCATAATGCCAGCATGACTGAAGAACTCCCTCTGAACCGTCCGCAGTCCAAGACCGATTTGTTTTTGTCCTTCACCTTTTTGGCTTTGCAGGGCTTTGGTGGGGTGTTGGCGGTTGTGCAACGCGAACTGGTCGAGCGCAAACGCTGGATGACCCCAGCCCAGTTTGTCGAGGACTGGGCAGTAGCCCAAATTCTGCCGGGCCCCAATGTGATCAACTTCTGTTTGATGATTGGCGGACGCTATTTTGGTTTGGCGGGCGCCTTGGCGGCCCTGGCGGGCATGCTGGCTGCACCCACGGCCGTTTTGCTGGTGCTGGCCCTGGCTTTTGGCAGCGTGGCAGATCTGGCGTGGGCTCAAGGGGCCCTGCGTGGCATGGGGGCCGTGGCCGCGGGCTTGATTGCGGCCACTGGCATCAAACTCATCCCCGCCCTCAAATCCAACCCGATCGGGATCGGCGTGAGCGCTGCGATCATGCTGGGCACCTTCATCGGCGTGAGTTTGTTGCGCTGGCCCCTGATCTGGGTGCTGCTGGGCATTGGTAGCTTGGCTTGCGGCTGGGCCTATGTGCAATTGACGCGCCAAGCTAACGCCTCAAAGGCCGCCCCATGATCCTGGAGCTTCAATTGAGCTTGGGCGACTGGCTGGCTTTGTTCAACCATTTTTTGTCGCTGTCCTTGTTGGCGGTGGGCGGCGCGATTATCCTCGCGCCCGACATCCATCGCTTTTTGGTGGACGAAAACCAGTGGCTGACCGAGCAACAATTCAGCTCGTCGATAGCGCTGGCCCAATCGGCCCCGGGCCCGAATGTGTTGTTTGTGGGTTTGATGGGCTGGAACGTGGGACTGAATGCGGGCGCGGGCCTGGGCGGCGGCTGGATCAGTGTGGCCTTGTCGGCACTGGGCATGCTGATCAGCCTGTTGGGCATCATGCTCCCCTCTTCGTTTTTGACTTACACCACCACGCGCTGGGCCCACAAGCACCGCGACAACCGCGGCGTGAGGGCCTTCAAGCTGGGCATGGCGCCTGTGGTGATCGCCCTGCTGGTGTCCACGGGCTGGCTGCTCACGGCCAGCCACAACGACCCCATGCGCGACTGGCCCCTGTGGGTGTTGACGCTGGTGGCCATGGGCCTGGTCTGGCGCACACGCATCCACCTGTTGTGGCTCATTGGTGCAGGTGCGCTGCTCGGGGCTCTGGGCTGGGTTTAAAGCGGCAGCCGAAACACCCAAGTCAAGTCAGCAGTCCTCAGCGTGGGCTCTCAAAAAACACCGTGTTCGAGTAATCACTGACCTCGAAATAGACCTTTTTCTCGCCAGGATCGACCTCGAAGTTGAAGTTCTCATCGAGCACCCCGTAACCGTAGCGATAGGCACGGGCTTTACCATCGTCTGTGCCCAAAGCGGTGCTGACTTTGTCCACCTTGATGAAGCGGCGTACCAATTTTTCCCCCGCATACACCTCCATGACACCGTTGGTGCCAGTCCAGTTCTGGATGCTGCGGCTGATTTTGTTTTGCTGCTCTTGGGTGCAGGCGGCCAAAAGACTGGCTGCGCCCACCGCAAAAATCAAAGCAATTCGGCTGGTTTTTTTTGACATGACATGCTCCCTTTTTTTGAATGATCGTTGAGTTAAAGAGGAGGCTCAGCTGCGCTGGCGCAAGGCCTCGTACAAACACACACCACTGGCCACCGAGACGTTCAAGCTCTCCACCGCACCGCGCATCGGGATGCTGACCAGTTCATCGCAATTCTTGCGGGTCAGCTGGCGCATGCCGTCGCCCTCGGCGCCCAGTACCAAGGCGGTGGGTACTTTCAGGTCGGCCTGGTAAATGCTGCGCGGCGCGTCGCCACTGGTGCCAATGACCCAGATGCTGCGCTCCTTGAGCTCGCCCAAGGTTCGCGCCAGGTTGGTGACCATGAAGTAAGGCATGGTTTCGGCCGCGCCGCTGGCCACTTTGGCCACCGTGGCGTTGATGCCGGCTGCGTGATCCTTGGGGGCGATCACGGCATGCGCACCCGCGCCATCGGCCACGCGCAGACAAGCGCCCAGGTTGTGCGGGTCGGTCACACCGTCCAGCACCAACAGCAACGGCGGGCCTTGCACGGTGTCAAGCAAATCGTCCAGCGAATGGTTTTGCGGCAATGGCGCGACCACCGCCACCACCCCTTGGTGGCCATGGCCCCCGGCCAGCTTGGCCAAGCGTTCGTTGTCCGAC
>JBIKHW010000059.1:0-12146 GCA_044361935.1 Limnohabitans sp.
CGTATTTCAATTCGTTGGAGCCTTGGTCAACGCCAATGAAAATGGTGCGCACTTCCGGGCCATCGAGCACGGACAAGGCGGGTGTGGAGCGCAGTCGGGCCACGTCTTGTGTGGGCAAATCGGTCACGATGTCCACGTTACCCGCCAACAAAGCAGCGATGCGGGTGGGGTCCGATTTGATGGGGGTGTAGACCACATCGGTCACGTTGCCCGGCAGCTTGTCCCACCAGGCTTTGTTGGCGGTCATGACCAGACGCTGATCGGCCACCCATTCCTTGATGACATAGGGCCCGGTGCCGTTGGCGTTGGTGGAGGCGAAGGTGATTTCCTTGGCCTTGTAGTCCTGCACTTTTTCGGACTTGTTCTTCACCGCCCAGGCCTTGCTCATGATGTAGAAGGTGGTGAAGCTGTTGAGCAAGGTCGGGTTGGGTTTGTCCAGCACCACGTCGATGGTGTGGTCGTCGATCTTGTTGATGCCTTTGACACCGGCCACATAAATTTGCATGGTGCCTTGTGGCTGGCGGATGCGGTCAAAGGAAAAAAGCACGTCGTCGGCGGTGAAGTTCGAGCCGTCCTGGAACTTCACGTTCTTGCGCAGGTTGAAACGCACCGTAGTGGGGTTGACCACCTGCCAGCTGGTGGCCAGCGCCGGCTCGACCTTGTAGTTGCGGTCGTAGCGCACCAGGGGTTCGTAGGCATGGCCCACGATGTTGTTGGTGGTGGCGTGGTTTTGCGCGTGCGGGTCCAGCGTCAGGATGTCGTTTTGCGCAGCCCACTTGAGCTCGTTGGCTTGCACGGCACTCACGGAGACCAGCGTGGCAGACATGCCGATGGCCAGCGCGAGCAAGCGCGTGGAACGAAGGATTGGTTTCAACATGCAGATTCCTGTCTTGGTTGGTTGACATTTCATTCTAGGCAGCAGGCTGGGCAGGCGCAAGGCCGATAACCTAGGGTTTATGCGGTGTCCAAGGCCTTGAACGGCTGAGATGATGGACTTTGGTTCCTCTTGTCGACGCACCGTGCCTCGGCATATTTTGAAACGCTGTATGACTTCTATCTTGATTCAATCGGCCAATGTGCTCGATGTTGAAACCCTGATACTTTTGCCCGACACCGATGTGTGGGTCCTAGATGGACTGATTCAGGCCGTGGGCCCCCAACTGCCCGTACCCCCAGGGGCTCAAATCATTGCAGCCAAAGGCCTGACCCTGATGCCGGGTCTGATCGACTGCCATGTGCATGTGATCGCCTCGCACCTGAACCTGACCTACAACAGCCAGCAGCCCAATGTGTTTGCCACTTTGCGGGCCATACCCATCTTAAAGGGCATGCTGATGCGCGGCTTCACCACCGTGCGCGACGCCGGGGGGGCCGACTGGAACCTGGCTGAGGCCACACGCACCGATTTGGTGGAAGGCCCCCGCATCTTTGCAGCGGGCCGCGCCTTGTCACAAACCGGCGGCCATGGTGACGGACGACCACGCAGCGACGAGCTGGAGTCCTGCGCTTGCTCAACCCGCGTCGGGGCGCTGGCCCGTGTGGTCGATGGGGTCGACAACGTCAGGTTGGCCGTGCGCGAGGAAATCATGAAGGGCGCCAATCAGATCAAGATCATGGCCTCGGGTGGCGTGGCATCGCCCAACGACCCCATCCACTACCTGGGCTACTCAGAGGGCGAAATCCGCGCCATCGTGGACGAAGCCGAGCACGCAGGCACCTACGTCATGGCCCACGCTTACACACCCAAGGCGATTCGCCGGGCAGTGGACTTTGGGGTGCGCAGCATCGAACACGGCAACCTGATCGACGCCGACACCTGCGCTTTCATGGCTGATCATGGTGCGTTCATGGTGCCCACGCTCATCACCTATGAAGCCTTGGCCAACGAAGGGGCGAGCCTGGGCCTGCCTGCCGTGTCTGTGGCCAAAATCGAAACCGTGCGCAGCCAAGGCCAAAAAGCGCTGGAGATTTTGGCCAAGGCCAACGTCAAGATGGCACTGGGCACCGATTTGCTGGGCGAGTCACACCGCCACCAGTCCGAAGAGTTGCGCATCCGCGCAGGCATTCTGGGCGCCGGCGAGACCTTGCAACAAGCCACCTTGAATGCGGCCGAGCTGCTGAACATGCCGGGCCAGTTGGGCGTGATCAAACCCGGCGCCAAAGCCGACCTGCTGCTGGTGCAGGGCAACCCGCTCGCCGACATCTCGTGCCTGCTGGGGCAGGGCGAGAACATCCTGTCGATCATGAAGGACGGCAAATTTTACAAACAAGGCATGCCCGCTTGAGCCTTCGGGCCGATGCGCCCTGCTCGCCTCAAACGCGGAGGGGTGCTTCCTGCATTTGCTCGACCTGCTCTTGCAGCATCAGCACTTGGCCGCGCCAGTAGTCGGGCGTGCCGAACCATGGGAAGTTGACCGGGAAAATCGGGTCTTCCCAACGCCGCGCCAGCCAGGCGCTGTAATGGATCAAACGCAAGGTGCGCAGCGGCTCGATCAGGCGCAATTCGGCCCTGTCAAATTCGCGCACCTGCTCGTACCCATCGAGCAAAGCCGACAATTGCTGCGTGCGCTGTCCGCGGTCGCCCGAGAGCAGCATCCACAGGTCTTGCACGGCTGGGCCCATTCGGGCGTCGTCCAAGTCCACAAAGTGCGGGCCGCCGCCGGGCAGCTCGGTCGGTGTCCACAAAATATTGCCCGGGTGGCAGTCGCCGTGCAGGCGTAGCAGGCGACGTTCCGACGCACCTTCCGCCATTTTTTCTTGCACCGCGCCCAGCGCTGCGGCAAAGGCATCGCGCCATTCACGCTCAACTTCCAACGGAATCATTTGGTTCGTTTGCAACCACTCGGCGGGCTCCAGAGCAAAGGTCTGCACATCGAGTGTGGGGCGGTGCACAAAAGGCTTGGCCGCACCCACGGTGTGGATGCGGGCCAGAAAACGGCCAATCCATTCGAGCACCTCAAAGTCATCGAGCTCGGGCGTACGGCCGCCGCGCAAGGGGCTGATCGAAAAATCAAACCCGGCGCTTTGGTGCAAGGTTTGGCCGTTCAGCACCAGGGGTGGCACCACAGGGACTTCGGCCGCCAGCAGTTCAGCCGCGAAGTCGTGCTCTTCTTGAATCTGTGCCCGGCTCCAGCGGCCGGGCCGGTAAAACTTGAGGACCACGGCCGCGCTGCCCTGAACTGGTTCGTCCAGGTGCGCACGGTAAACGCGGTTTTCGTAAGAGCTGAGCGCCAGCAAACGGCCGTCGGGCCACAGGCCCAGATCGGTCAGGGCGTCCATCACCCGGTCGGGAGTGAGTTCGGAATAAGGGTGGCGCGCATCATTCATATCGGTCATGAGCAGATTGTGACCGAGCCATCTCGGGGTCTGCGTCGTTGGACCTGTTGGAGCCGCCTACGGGATACATGGCCAGGCGGCTTCAGCCCTGAGATAGGCGGGTGATCGGATGGTGGAAAATTGGTGCATGTCTTCACACCAACGCCGTCTTCGCCGGATGATCCATCAGGGCCTGGTCTACTCACTGTTGCTGGCCATGACCATTTTGGGTCTGGGCGGTGTCGGTTTCTGGTTGATTGATCCTCAAATCCACAACTTATCAGACGGGCTATGGCTAGCCTTCACCACAGCGGCCACGGTTGGCTTTGGTGATCTGGTGCCGTCCTCGCACGCCTCGCGCTTGTTTTCGGTCGTGGTGGTGCTCTTGGGACTGGCGGTGCTGTCGCTGGTCACAGCATCGTTGTCGGCCATCTTTATGCAAAAAGAAGTGGAAGCCGAAGACCGGCAAATCGAAAAAGACCTGATGCGCGAGATCAGACACTTGCGCCAGGAGGTAGCCGAGCTGCGCCAAGAAATCAACGTGCCTACAAGACCCCTGCCGCCCAGTGATCACTGACCCGAAAAACGGGCGGGGCGTTTTTCCACAAACGAACGCACGCCCTCTGCCGCATCGTCGCTGTTGGACAGCGTCTTTTGGACCGACAAAAAATCATGCATGGCCAACAGAGGCCCATGCTCCACGGCCTTGAGCACGTTTTGCCGCGTGGCCACCACGGCCAGCGGCGCTTGCGCTGCAATCTGAGCGGCAATGCGCATGGCCTCGGCCAGCAGGCCCGCCGCAGGCACCACTTTTTGCACAAAGTTCAGGCGCAGGGCTTCGGCGCTGTCAAACACATCGGCCATGAGCAAATGCAAGAGCGCATTGCCCATGCCCGCACGCTCGGCCATGCGCAGCGTAGCGCCGCCCGTGGCCATGATGCCGCGCTGCACCTCCAGCTGCGAAAACCGGCAGTCATCGGCCGCGACCACGATGTCGGCGGCCAGCATGAGTTCAATGCCGAGTGTGTAGGTGATGCCCTGCACCGCCACCACCATGGGTTTGAGACGGCGGCGATAGCCCTCCATGCCTAAATTCAATGGATCGACCAGCCCCAGCGGCACCGACTTTTCGCCGCGCTGCATCAGCGGCGCAATGGTGGGTAAATCCAGCCCGGCCGTGAAATGGTCACCCGCCGCACACAACACGCCCACGCGCAGCGCGGTTTCGTCGTCGAGCCGGGTGTAAGCCTCGCCCAACTCGCGGAACATCTTGGGCGTGAAACCGTTGCGCTTGGCAGGGCGGTTGATGCAAATTTGCAGGATTGCACCATGCACGGTGCAGTCAATCTGACCTTCGGGGTGGGGGGTGGTATTCATGATTGGAATGCTAGAGCTGGAGTCCCCGCCTGCCGTTCACAAGGGTGACAGTCTGGCAACGCTCGCTGTCTAGCCGGGCTGGCATCAGAGGCAAGCCCGCACCAGAGCGCCCCGTTCCCGGATTTTTCGTTGATGACACCCGTTGTCGAAACTGACGGCCATCACGGCAACCAGTAAATACAATATTTATACTTGTTATCCATTTGGGCAGTTTACAAATAGAAAAATAACAATAAAATTTAAATCATCAGATTTGTCTTTTGTGAAACATTTAGCAAATTTCAACTCCCATCACCATGACCCTCCACATCAAATCCCATTTCCAGCTCGCCACAGTAGCTAACGAAGAGGACAAACCGACGGTTGAGATACCGATTGAGAGTGGTCGATCCAAGGTGCTCAAACAGGTAAAGTCCCTGCACATGAAACGTCATTTGCTGCAGGCCAACAAAAACCTGGAGAGATTTATTGGAGATCAAAATTTAGACACGAGCGATCGCTTTGGTCGTGTGCTTCGGCGCTTGCGCGTCCAGCAAGGTGTTGATGCTTTTGTGGTCGCATCGAAAGCCTGCATCACGGTTTGGCAGCTCTACGAACTTGAGACGGGTAAAGACACCCTCTTTTATACCCCTGGCCTGAGACACAAAGCGGCACAACGGGTTGCTGAATTTTTGGGTACAGATTGGTCTGACATATTGGAAGGCCGAGTGACGACGCGTGCCATACCCGCGCCTACAGCGCAACTTCGACTGCTGAAGAATACTCGGACCGCCGACCGTCTGAATCTCTCACAGACAAGCCCCGCCTCTGCCTTCAAAGAGGATCAGGCAGAACAGTCCGATGTTTCCCAAACACCTCTTTCATCGGCTCTGTTTCTGCGCGTGGCCGATGTACAGCGCAACTGAGAGCGGCAGACAGAATTGCAAACAGCATACCCGGGCCTTACCGGGTTTGCCGGATCTTTTTCGAACGGCCGCCAAGCGACCAGAGTTGACTCTTTCACCCTCTGCGCACAACAAGCTCAGTACTTGTAAACGCCCTGCCCGTTCTTGCGGCCCAGACGCCCTGCGGCAACCATTTCCTTGAGCAGCGGGCTGGGGCGGTACTTGCTGTCGCCAAACTCCTTGAGGTAGACCTCCATCACGGCCAAGCACACGTCCAAACCGATCATGTCGGCCAGCGCCAGCGGGCCAATGGGCTGGTTGCAGCCGAGCTTCATGCCCGCGTCAATGGCTTCGGCTTCGGCCAAACCTTCGCCCAGCACAAAAAAGGCTTCGTTGATCATGGGCACCAAGATGCGGTTGACCACAAAGCCGGGCGCGTTCTTGACGGTGATGGGGGTCTTGCCCAGCGCCAGCGCCATGTCGTGCACCGCGTCGTGGGTGGCGTCGCTGGTTTGCAGGCCACGGATGATTTCGACCAGCGCCATCATGGGCACGGGGTTGAAAAAATGCATGCCAATGAACCGGTCCGCACGCTGCGTGGCGGCGGCCAGTTGCGTGATCGAAATTGACGAGGTGTTGGACGCGATGATCACATGGGGGGCCAGCAGGCCATCAAGCTGCTTCAAGATCTTGACCTTGAGTTCGTGGTTCTCGGTGGCGGCTTCGATCACCAGTTGTGCGCCCTTGAGGTCGTCATAGTTGCTCGAGCCCTGGATGCGGGCCAGCGCTGCGTCCTTGTCGGCTTCGCTGATTTTTTCTTTTTTGACCAGACGGTCCAGGCTACTGGCCACAGTGGCCACGCCTTTGGCCACGGCCGCGTCTGAAATGTCGACCATCACCACCTGAATGCCCGACACCGCACACGCCTGTGCAATGCCATTGCCCATAGTGCCTGCGCCAATGATGCCTACAGTTTGGATACTCATCGATGTACTTCCTTGAAAACGGGGTAAATGGGTTCAATAGCCATCTTAACGGTGCGACGTCTCACCTCCCTGACACCCGGTGGACATGCGATGATTCAACACCCAGCCACGCACCATGAACATCCTTTTCGTCCACCAGAACTTTCCGGGGCAGTTCAAGCACCTGGCCCCTGCCATGGCACGCCAAGGCCACCGCGTAGTGGCATTGCACATCAACGCCTGCCAGCCTGTGCCTGGCGTAGAACTGGTGCGCTATGCCGTCGCGGGACGCCCAGGCCAAGGCACACATCGCTGGCTGGCCGACCTAGAAGTCAAAACCCTGCGGGGCGAAGCCGCGTGGCAAGCCGCCGTGAAACTCCGCGAACAGGGCTTTGTGCCGGACGTTATCGTGGCGCACCCCGGTTGGGGAGAAAGCCTGTTTTTGCAACAAGTGTGGCCGCAGGCCCGCATGGGGATCTACTGCGAATTCTTCTACCAAAGTCACGGCGCCGACGTGGGCTTTGACCCGGAATTCGGCAGCCCAGACACCGACAATGTCTGCCGCCTGCAGATGAAAAATGCCAACTACGAGTTGCACTTTCCGCGTGCACATGCGGGCATCGCGCCCACGCACTGGCAGGCGTCGTTGTTCCCCGAGCCGTTTGCCTCGCGCATCGCCGTCGTCCACGACGGCATCCGCACCGACCAGATAAAGCCCGACCACAGCGCACACATCCGCGTGCAAACCTCGCAAGGCGAATTGCAACTGGGGAAAAACGACGAAGTCATCACCTTCGTCAACCGCAACCTGGAACCCTATCGCGGCTATCACCAATTCATGCGGGCACTGCCCGCCATCCTGAAAGCCCGCCCCAAGGCCCGCGTGGTGATCATCGGCGGCAACGAAGTCAGCTACGGCGCGGCACCCCCCCCTGGCCCCGATGGCAAACCCCAAACTTGGCGCGAAATCTTTTTGAACGAGTTAAAGGACGAGCTGGATAAGTCACGCGTGCACTTTGTGGGCAAGGTGCCTTATGCCGACTTCTTGCGCGTGCTGCAGGTGTCCACCGTACATGTCTACCTGACCTACCCCTTTGTGCTCAGCTGGAGCATGCTCGAGGCCATGAGCGCAGGTTGCGCCATCGTGGCCAGCGACACTGCCCCAGTGCGCGAAGCGATTCGCCACGGCGAGACCGGGAAACTGGTGGACTTCTTTGACCCTGCGGCACTTGCTCAGCAGGTGATCGACTTGTGCGACGAACCGGCCGAGCAGGCACGGCTGGGGGCGCAGGCACGGGCGTTTGCGATGGAACACTACGATCTGGAGACGCGTTGTTTGTCTGGGCAGATGGCATGGGTGGCGCAGCTGGCTGGCGATTGAGGGTCGACAGCTTCTGCTTTGCAGCGCAACCCGACTCCCGCGAACGGCAGGTGCACGGCAGCGGATTTGCTACCGTTGCACGGGACACTTGGATACGCATGGTCCACCAGGTGCGCCGCCGCCTGTGACATGCGCCGCGCACAGCACGACTGGCAAAAGGGGCGGCGTTTGCTACTTAAGGTCAGCCGCTTGTACTGCCCTCAGACCGAGCAGCGCAGGGCCAGGAACCCGTAGGCCAGGATGCCGCATTCGAGGAGGGCATCGAACTCGTCATTGACGAACTACGGCACGTTGGCAAAGGTGGTCTCTTCGGCTTGGGAGAAGAACGTCGCCGCATGCTGCTGCACAGGTTGAAGTCCATGCGCCATGCAGGTAACACATCGGTAGCCTCTCGCCTTCAGCCCCCAGCGTTGAGCTGGTAACTGAACCGGTCACCCCGGGCGTAAAAATCGTTGTGCATGATGGGGGTGTCGCTCCCATCGTAGGACGTGATATGAATACGGAGCAAGGCTGCGTCCACCCGGGTCTTGAGCACAGCAGCCAGCTCAGGCGTTGCGTTAATCGCTTCAAAATCGATGTGGGACCGCGCCACGGGATAACCCAGGCGGCGGTTCAGGACGGTCAACAGATCATTTTCACCTAGGTCTTCCTTGACCATGGCTTCGATCAGCCCAATGCTGCCGTAACACCGCTGGAAGGCGTGGACTTCGCCATCTACCACGCGCGTGATGGTGACCATGCCCAGCGGCGCCGACACTGGAAGGCGCAAAGCGGCAGCCAAGGTGGGGTCGGCTGCAACGCGCTCTATAGCGGACACCAGACCGGCGGCCACATGGCCGCGGCGGCGCATGGTTTCGTAGAAGCCGGACAGCGGCCCGAGTTTCGAGTTCTCGCGCTTCGGCACGCTCACGAAACTGCCCTTGCCGTTGACCTTCTCGATGATCGCCTGCTTTTGCAGGTCGGACAGCGCCTGGCGCACCGTCACGCGGCTGACACCAAAGCGTTGCTCCAGCTCCGCCTCGGAAGGCAGCTTAGCTCCGGGCGCCAGCGTGCCACTGAAAATGCTCGCTTTGAGGCTGTCACGCACTTGGGCAAACAAGGGCGACGAGGATTCGGCATCAACGCGGATCATGTGCTGAGTTTACATCGGTACCATCTCTGGCACCGGGCGCTGCGCCGTGGGCCCGCCAGCAAGAAACGGCAGGCAGCCCGTGTCGGCCAGCAATCCGTGCACACTTCCCCGTTCTTCTAGGGTCAGCCCCTGCCACTCGCGCTGCAGCCAGACCAGGCATTTGTGCTTGTAGCTCTGGCCATGCACTAACCAGCGACGGCCTGCAATTAGCCGCTCGAGCTGCGACTCACCCTGTTCGACCGCGTCGTGGTGCGCCTGCAGCAGCGGCAGATGGTAGTGCCCCACCAGCGTCAGCAGGGGCCGCACGGTCGCTTCCCAAGTGTCGCGGGGTGCCCAGTCGCCTTCGACGCCACAGGCATCGTCTAGGGATTGTGTCCATTGGTAGGTGCAGGGGGCACGCGTCCGGAAAATTGCGCTGGCGGAGGGGTCGATAGCACACTGCGATAGCTGGCCATAAAGCCCGAAGTCGGCCAGTGACGGGCGACTGCCAAACACGTACGGCGTGTGTTGTACCAAGCCCTCCATCGCGTCCAGAAGCGCCTCGTAGAAGGCCATCAAACCGGCGTGGTTGTCGCCCATCACGATCCGGGCGCGCTGTGCCGTCTGCCGCCGCGTGAACCGCTCAAGGATGGCATCGAACTCGGCCGGTTCGACGGGGCCCAGCCAGCCGTACATCTGCCGCGTGGCACAAAATCGCTGATCGGCCACATCATCCCAGCGCAGATCGAACAGGGCTTGGACCAGCAGCTCGTCTCCCATGTCTTCGATGAGGTGGGACAGAAAAGCGACCGCCCGGTCATCGGGCACCACCGAACGCAGGCCTGGATGGCGCTGCTCCAGATCGTAGATCAAGGGCGTGCTGTCGGCTTTGTAGCTGCCATCGGGGTAATGCAGCACGGGGATCAAGCCTTTGCCAGCCTGGGCCAGTTCCCCGCCGGCGCCAATGTAGCCGCGCGGCACGATCCACAGGTGCGGCAGGCGGCGATAGCGCAGGACGGCGCGCATTTTCAGCGAGTAGGGGGAACCGGGCCCACCCAAAAGGCGGTATCGATCAACGTACGAGGCGGTGGTGTGCATTGTTTGCTCCTGCTGGACTTAGCTAGTATAAACACCAATATTAACCAATGATACTAGGTAAATATACTATAGTATAGCTGTACAAACACCCACCACCATGTCAATCAAGCTTCTCACCTCCCTGGATGTCCTGATGCACCCACGCTCTGTGGCCATCATTGGTGCATCAACCCAAGCACAGAAGGTGGGTGGCATGCCAGTACGCCTGATGCGCGAATTCGGCTTCCAGGGGCGCATCGTTCCGGTCCACCCCGAAGCGCGTGAGATCCAAGGACTGACCGCCGTGCCCAGCCTGCACCAGATTGCCGACCCGGTGGACATGGCCATCGTCTGTGTGCCCCGCGCGGCCGTGCTGCAGGCGGTCGCCGACTGCGTAGACACGGGCGTCAAAGCTGCGGTGGTCTTCACCGGCGGCTTTGCCGAGACCGGTCCGGGCGGGCTGGCCGATCAGGACGCCATCGTGGCGCTGGCCCGCAGCGGCGGCATGGCGCTGCTCGGCCCCAACTGCCTGGGAGCCATCAACCTGCGGCAACGCATGTTTGCGACCTTCACCCCTGCTGCGCTGGCCGGGATGCCGCCAGCCGGAAAGATCGGTCTGGTTAGCCAGAGCGGCGCGTTCGGCGCCTATGCGTACACACTAGCCCGGCAGCAGGGCCTGGGCCTGTCGCACTGGATCACGACCGGCAACGAGGCCGGGGTACAGGTGGCAGACGCGATCAACTGGATGGTGCACGACCCTGACACCCGGGTAATCCTGGCCTACTTGGAGGGCTGCAAGGACGGCCCCGCCCTGGTCCAGGCCCTGCGCGCCGCGCTGGACGCGGGCAAGCCAGTGGTGGTCACCAAGGTGGGCCGCACCGCAGCCGGCGCCCGTGCCGCCTTGTCACATACGGCCAGCATGACGGGGGAAGACGCGGTGTTCGACGCCGTCTTCGACGAATGCGGCGCCATCCGGGCGGACAACATTGACTCGTTTTTCCGGTATGGCCAGTTGTTTGCCCAGGCGCCCACACCGCGCAACAACGCTGTCGCCATCGTCACCGGCTCGGGCGGCGTGGGGACGCTGATGGCGGACCGCGCCGAAGACCTGGGCCTGGAGCTGCCTCCCTTCACCGAGACCGAAACCGCCAGGGTGACGGCCGAAGCCTCGCTGGCCACCACCATCAACCCGATCGATGTGACCGGGCAGGTCATGAGCAACCTCAAGGTGTTCGAGGTGGCCTGCGAAATTGCCGCCACCAATGGGCGTTACGGTGGTCTGGCATTGTTCACTGGTGCCGGTGCGCTTGCCCCCCATTTCTGGACTATGTTTGAGCAATGCGCCCGCGCTGCGGGGCAACAACCGGGTGTCACCACCACCGTAGCAGGCATCATGACCGCGGCGCAACGCCAGACCATGGCGGACCTTGGCTGCCTGGTCTACGAAGAACCCACCCACGCGATCGAGGCCCTAGCCATGCTCCGCCGGTATGCCACCACGCGGGAACAGCATGGCGCCTGGCCTCGGGCGGACGCCGGCGCTGCAGGGCTGCAAGACCTGCCCCGGGGTACGCTGAGCGAAGCAGCAGCGATGCAGCTGCTGCAACGCCACGGCATTCCCACGGTGCCGCAGGGTGTGGCCCACACCGTGGACGACGCGGTGGCCATCGCCGAACGGCTGGGCGGACCGGTCGCAGTCAAGGTGCTCTCACGCGACATAGCCCACAAGAGCGACGTGGGTGGGGTGCGCCTCAACGTCGAGGGGGCGGCCGCCGTTCGGGCTGCATTTGAAGACATCACCTCCTGCGTACGGCGGCAGGCACCCCAGGCAAGCATCGAGGGCATGGTCGTGGCGCGCATGGTTCGACCGGTGCTGGAGTGCGTGGTCGCGAGCCGGGTGGACCCGGTGTTCGGGCCTGTATTGACCTTTGGCCTGGGTGGCACCGACGTGGAATGGCATAAGCGCATTGCACTGGCCACCGCACCGATCACCCCGCAGCGCGTGCGCGCCTTGCTGGAGCGACTGGATCTGCCGC
>JBIKHW010000343.1:0-3696 GCA_044361935.1 Limnohabitans sp.
CCCCAGCCGTTCATCGCTTGGTCAGGCGTGTCACGGCCATGGAACAAGCCCAAATACATGCCGGGTTTTGGGGGCCGAATGCCGTAAACGGGTGCATCGCCGGGTTGCTTTTTGTTGGGCATATCGCCTCCTTGTTGCAAAGGCGCTCAGCTTACGAATGAGGCGGGGCTTTTTGTACCAGGGCTTTGCCTGGGTCACGGTGGCTTGCTCAGGCGCTAAGCCGCAACCGAATGCGCAGTCAGGCTGACCTGAAGCCTCTCGCGCACGGCCCTGAAAATGGCCGCAAGGTTATCCATACTGGGATTGCCTTTGGGCGAAAGCATCCGGTGCAGACAATTGATTGCGCCGTTTTAGCCATGAGCCATGACGGCCATGTCGCTGGCGCTGTGTTGACAGTCAGTCGACTTTTTTGACTCGTGCTTTTGCTTTGGGTTTCGAAGGCGGATTAACCAACGCCGCGTCAACTGCGTTAGGCGCACTCATCCCTTCGGAAATCCTTGACAAAGACACGCTCTCAACGCCCACCATCGCGCCGGGCAAAGGATTGCCTTCGGGGTCGCCATCCATAGCGAAACCACCAACACCAATCCTGAATCCCAGGTTCAGTTGATAGGTGCCTTCATGAATGTCGAAATGACGGATCAAGACCTCTGTCAAAGACTTCAGATCAAGCGAAAGGGGTTGCTCAATGGGTGACATGTGTGTGCATTTCAAATTGCTGCGGCTGCTGCGTGTTGTAAGTGCGTGGCTCAAGGATCTTGACTTGTGACAGCGACACGATCTTCACAGTGACCGTGTGGTCATGGGTGTGCGAATGGTTAGCCGGAGTGTCTGTCAAATATCGCTCTAATGCATTCACCATGACTGCATTCAACTTCACGCCATCCTTTTGTGCTCTGATAGCGGCACCTCTGTGTAAAGCGGGGCCAACACGGACATTAAAAACGCCACTGAATGGTTGCTGAGGATCACGCCCAAGCTGCAGGCAGGTCTCAAGATAGTCATCTACAGCAGCTTGAAACTCTTTACGGAGTGATTGCACTGTCTTTGCTTCATACGTCACCAAATCGGTGATGAAAAGAATTTTTCCGACAAGAACATCCGTCTCGGCGTCTACTTCAGCAGAGCCTTGGTACCCTTTGTATTCCAGTGTTGTCATGCGTATCTCTCCGCCTAGATCAGGCCAATTACTTCTAACGTCTCGCGAACTTCCCTGATGTAACAAGGCTTCACCTCGTTACCCGGGTGGGGTTTGTGCAAGCTGATCACGTTGTCTTTCTCTGCGTGATGAAACTTTCTTCGCGACCCACTGTTCATGATCACCTTGTAGCCAAGATGCTTCAAGACTGCTACCAACTCATCCCACTTGATGTTGCTTGGGGTTGGCTTTGTCTTGATCTTTTCAATGATTTTGTCAGCTTGTGCCATTTGTTAAGCCAAGGCAGCTTGGAATTGTAACTACGATACAGTTACTGATCACTGCCATGAAAGTTGTGGATGTGTATCCTGTGGGTGTTTTAAAGAATAATTTAGTACAAAAAATTACGCATGGGAAATTTTTTCTATTCAGAGTGTTTCCTTGGGGGACTCGACCTGCGCAATGTCCACCCAGTGCTTGATCTGGAGGCCATGAGCATGGGCTTGGTGGCTTTGATTGCGCCGTCTGACGAATAGGCGTTTTGTCGTTCCCAAACCCAAGCCACAATCTGCACCATGAAAAATCTTCGCATCCACAAGCTAGTTCAAGGTCAAGCCGATGATGCCGACCGGCTTGCCGCGTTACGACAAGCCGCCCAAGAGGGCATTGCCGACATCGATGCGGGGCGTTTCAAGACTTTTGTAAGCAAGCAGGAATTGCGCACACACCTGCAGGCGATTGCAGCGAAAGCCCGGACGTCTATTCACCAAGCCCGTTCACGATAAAACAGCCTTGCGTGCTTCAATCGGGCAGCATCAACGTCGGCACGGCCGTTTGATCGGCCCAGACAAAGGCCAATTGCTCATATTGAGCCGCCAGCGCTTTGGCGGCTTGGCGGCCCATGTCCAGGATCAGCACGCTGGGCTCACCGGGCCAGCCATTGCCGGGGTGTTGCCCGATGCCATCGATGAAAGCCAGGCCACGTTCTGTGAGGTTGGCTTTCAGCGTGTGCTGTCGCGCTTCGTTTTCCGTGTCGCTCAGCTGTTGGGCAAATGGGTTCCATGCGGTGATGAAAGTGGCACACAAGGCCTGGCGCTCGGCCATCAACTTTTCAAGGTCCGGGCAAAACACGCCGATGTTCATCATGAACGGCGGTTCATGGTGGACGATGTAGTGGGTTTCGGTGAAGGCTTCAAAAAGATTGGCGGGCAGTTGGCTTGTCATGGTGAGGGCGTTGGTTAATCCACCGCATGGACGGATCAGGGCTTGAGGATGTGATGGATTCGACACGGTGAAGTTTGAACTTATTCTTTGTCATGCCGACATTGTTTTTTGTCATCCCTGCCTTGTTTTTTGTCATCCCGGCCTTGAGCCGGGATCCAGAGCGCACAGCTGCCCTTTGCAAAGGGCGACGGTCCACACTGGATCCCGGGTCTTCGCCCGGGATGACAAAGGGGCAACAACACAGGTCATTCATAGTTCATCGGGGCGAAACGATATGGCCTGACATGCCCGCAGAAAGCCGATTGGCCGCAGCGATGGCGGCGCGTCGGGCGTCATCAAACTCGTTGAGCTTTTGCTTCAGCTCGGGCATGGGCGAGTGACTGTGCTCGGTATTGAATCAATAGCCCTGAAACAAAAAGTCGAGTGCAGTGGTGATCTGGTCTTGTTCCTGAGCGAGTGAAGTCACGGGCGTTTTCAGCACCCGCAAGGGCACAGCACCCATCTTTGGCGTTTCCAGCAAGAAGTCTTCGCCATCGATGGTGAAGATGGGTGTCAGCCGGTTTGACAACTTAACTTTCGGGAAGTGCTTGAGCCCACGCATTGGAATGACCATCCGGGTGTCCAGCCCATTGAGCAGATCGCTTTGTACATCCAGCAAGTAGGGTGTTGTTGTGGCGGAGCCGCCTGGGTTGGCGTAAACGTCAAAGCGGGCCATCAGAAACTTTTCCACTCGTCCAGTGGCAGGCCTTCGGCTGCAATGGTGCCGTTGTAAGCCGCAATGAAATCTGCGTGTTGCTCGCGCCATTGGCGTTCTTGTTCGCGTTGCACGACGAGGCGCAGGTGTTGGTCGCAGACTTTCGAGATGTTGATGTCGAGCTGTTTGGCGGCTAAAAGCACATCACTGCTCAGGCTCAGATTGATGGCGCGTTTGCCTGGCGTGCCAGAGGGTGGACGTTCTGTGGTGGGTGGGGTTGGCATCTATAACCTTATGCGCATAATGGTGTGTGCATATATTAATGGCTATCGGTGCGTGTGTGAACGATCTGAATGGACCATGTTCGTATTCAGTGCACGGTCAAGAGTTGATCACGGTCAAGCCAACAGATTCAAAGGGCAGGCTGCGTTGTGCGACACATTGCGCGATACCACTTTCGCCTCCCCGAATATGCGGCTTGGCAAGCTCGTTTAGCTGCAGGCGAGCAAGGCTGATCGCGCTCAAGCCCACGCCATCACACCGCGCAGCCCCACCCCAAAGCTCTGAAAGCCTTGCGCGTCCCAGTGGGCGCTGCTGTCGATGTTGTCGTGTTGGTGGCCATGCACCGTCATGCGCACGC
>JBIKHW010000344.1:0-3695 GCA_044361935.1 Limnohabitans sp.
CTTCATGATGTTCTTGCTCATGCCCCTGTTCATCTGGCTGTTTGACAACTCCATCACCTCCGAGATTTCCTTTGCCAAGCTCTCGGCCGCTTTTGGTATCGGCATCGGCTTTGTGCCCGGCTGGTTTTTCAAGTTGTTGGCCCTGGCCTTGATCTGGGCCTACTTGCACCACTTCATTGCCGGCATGCGCCACATCTACATGGATGCTTTCCATGCCGTGACCAAAGAATTCGGCAAATCCTCTGCCGTGGCCACTTTGGTGCTGAGCCTTGGCTTGACCGCCGTGCTGGGCGCCAAGCTGTTTGGCTTGTACTGATTTCTCCGCCCCTCATTCAAAACAACAAGGAAACTGACCTATGTCGTCCGTGAATTACGGCTCCAAACGCATCGTGACCGGTGCTGGCTACGGCTTTCGTGACTGGCTGGCCCAACGTGTGACCGCCGTCCTGATGGCCCTCTTCACCGTGGTCTTGCTGGCCCAAGTGATCTTCACCTCCGGCCCCATTGGCTACGAAGAATGGGCTGGCATTTTTGCCTCGCAGTGGATGAAGGTCCTGACCTTCTCCGTCATCATCGCCTTGCTCTACCACGTCTGGGTGGGCATGCGTGACATCTGGATGGACTACGTCAAGCCACTGGCCCTGCGCCTGGCCTTGCATGTCTTCACCCTCGTCTGGCTGGTCGGCTGTGCCGGCTGGGCTGTTCAGGCCCTGTGGCGCCTGTGATGCGTCAGCCCTCGCCTGTCATTGCGCTGAAACCACACCAACCAAGATAAACCATGAGCTATACCAAAGACAAAATCACCACCCGCAAGTTTGACGTTGTGATCGTCGGCGCCGGTGGTTCGGGCATGCGTGCCTCCCTGCAGCTGGCCCGTGCTGGCCTCAATGTCGCCGTGCTCTCCAAAGTTTTCCCCACGCGTTCGCACACCGTGGCGGCCCAAGGCGGCATCGGTGCTTCGCTGGGCAACATGTCCGACGACAACTGGCACTACCACTTCTACGACACCGTCAAGGGCTCCGACTGGCTCGGCGACCAGGATGCGATCGAATTCATGTGCCGTGAAGCGCCCAAAGTCGTGTACGACCTCGAGCACATGGGCATGCCGTTTGACCGTAACCCAGACGGCACAATTTACCAGCGCCCCTTTGGCGGCCACACCGCCAACTACGGCGAAAAGCCGGTGCAACGCGCTTGCGCTGCGGCTGACCGCACCGGTCACGCCATGCTGCACACCCTGTACCAGCAAAACGTCGCCGCCAAAACCAGCTTCTTTGTGGAGTGGATGGCCCTTGACCTGATCCGCGACGCCGAAGGCGACGTGGTGGGTGTGACTGCCCTGGAGATGGAAACCGGCGACCTGCATGTCTTGCACGCCAAGACCGTGCTGATGGCCACCGGTGGCGCAGGCCGCATTTATGCCGCCTCCACCAACGCCTTCATCAACACCGGCGACGGCTTGGGCATGGCCGCTCGCGCTGGCATCCCTCTGGAAGACATGGAGTTCTGGCAATTCCACCCCACCGGCGTGGCCGGTGCTGGCGTGCTCTTGACCGAAGGCTGCCGTGGCGAAGGCGCCATTTTGCTCAACAGCAATGGCGAGCGCTTCATGGAGCGCTATGCGCCCACACTCAAAGACTTGGCCCCGCGTGACTTCGTGTCCCGCTGCATGGACCAAGAAATCAAAGAAGGCCGTGGTTGCGGCCCCAACAAGGACTACGTGCTGCTCAAGTTGGACCACTTGGGCGCCGACACCATCCACAAGCGTCTGCCCTCGGTATACGAAATCGGCGTCAACTTCGCCAACGTCGACATCACCAAAGAGCCGATCCCGGTGGTGCCCACCATCCACTACCAGATGGGCGGCATCCCCACCAACATCAACGGACAGGTCGTGACGCAAAACGCCACCGACCACAACGCCGTGGTCAACGGTTTGTATGCCGTGGGCGAATGCTCTTGCGTTTCGGTGCACGGCGCCAACCGCCTGGGCACCAACTCGCTGCTTGACTTGCTGGTGTTTGGCCGCGCAGCGGGCAACCACATTGTCGACTTCGCCTCAAAGACCAAGTCGCACAAGCCATTGCCCGCTGACGCTACGGACTTCACCTTGAGTCGTTTGAACAAGCTCGAAGGCCGTGGCGGTGAATACGCCCAAGACGTGGCCAACGACATGCGTGCCACCATGCAACAACACGCTGGCGTTTTCCGCACCCAAGCCTCCATGGACGAAGGCGTGCAAAAGATCGCTGCCATCCGCGAACGCGTGAATGCCATCGGCCTGAAGGACACCTCCAAAGTGTTCAACACCGCCCGCATCGAAGCCTTGGAAGTGGACAACCTGATCGAAGCCGCACAGTCCACCATGGTGTCTGCCGCCGCACGCCGCGAGTGCCGTGGTGCCCACACCGTGAGCGACTACGAGCGTCCCGTAGATGACGCCGTGGCCCCATTGGGCCGAGACGATGCCAACTGGATGAAGCACACTTTGTGGCACAGCGCCGACAACAGCCTGACCTACAAACCGGTCAAGCTCAAGCCCCTGACTGTGGACTCAGTGCCACCCAAGGTCCGCACCTTCTAAAGATTGTCTGGGCCGTACACCACCCGTTACGGCCCATCACCCTCATACACCAGGAGTTCTTTCATGACCCTACGCACTTTCCAGATCTACCGCTACGACCCTGACAAGGACGCCAAGCCCTACATGCAAACCATCCAGGTTGAACTGGACGGTAATGAACGCATGTTGCTCGACGCCCTGATGAAACTCAAGGCCGTTGACCCCACCATCTCTTTCCGCCGCTCTTGCCGCGAAGGCGTGTGCGGCTCCGACGCGATGAACATCAACGGCAAAAACGGTTTGGCGTGTCTCACTAACATGAACACCCTGCCTGGCACCATCGTGCTCAAGCCCCTGCCCGGCCTGCCCGTGATCCGCGACGTGATCGTGGACATGACACAGTTCTTCAAGCAGTACCACTCGATCAAGCCCTACTTGATCAACAGCACCATTCCACCCGAGACCGAGCGCCTGCAAAGCCCGGAAGAGCGTGACGAGCTGAACGGCTTGTATGAGTGCATCTTGTGCGCCAGCTGCTCAACCAGCTGCCCCAGCTTCTGGTGGAACCCCGACAAGTTCGTGGGCCCCGCCGGTTTGCTGCAAGCCTACCGCTTCATCGCCGACAGCCGCGACGAAGCCACGGCCGAGCGCCTGGACAACCTGGAAGACCCTTACCGTTTGTTCCGCTGCCACACCATCATGAACTGCGTCGATGTCTGCCCCAAGGGTCTGAACCCCACCAAGGCGATTGGCAAGATCAAAGAGATGATGGTTCGCCGCGCCGTCTGATGACTGTCACGCCCATCCTGGAAGATGCGTCGCTCGTTGGCGCAGACCGCCTCGCAGCTTTGAGCGAGCGGTCTTTGAGCAAGCTGCGCTGGCGCAGCCGACGCGGGCTGCTCGAGAACGATTTGTTCATCGAGCGCTTTTTCAACCGCCACGCGACTGCGCTGACGGTTGGCCAGGCCCGGGGCATGTACGTGCTGATGGACCTGTCAGACAACGATCTCATGGACTTGCTGCTGCGCCGCACGGAATTGCAGACCGAGATCGGCACCGAAGAGGTGCGCGAAGTCCTGGACATGCTGAGAGCCTGAGCCTGCCAAGGTTCAAACCTGGAAACCAAAAGGAA
>JBIKHW010000345.1:0-3683 GCA_044361935.1 Limnohabitans sp.
CCGGTGGGCGTGCGGGCGGGCACGGCGGCCTTCAAGCAGCTGGACCGCTCACTCGACGAAGCCTCGCAAATGCTGCGGGCCAGCACGCTGACCACACTGCGCCGGGTGGTGCTACCGCTGCTCAAGCCCGCGCTGGTGGCGGCGCTGGTCTACAGCTTTGTGCGGTCCATGACCACGGTGTCGGCGGTGATTTTTCTGGTTACGGCGCAATACGAACTGGCCACGACTTACATCATTGGCCGCGTGGGCAATGGCGACTACGGCGTGGCGCTGGCTTACTGCACGGTGCTCATGGTGCTCATGTCGGTCATCACCTGGGGCATTCAGAAGCTTGTGGGTGAGCGGCAGCTGGGGCGGCGGGCCACAGCCACCTCAGTGTCTTGATTCAAGGATTCAAAAGCATGGGCATTCAATTCAAACAAGTTAGCAAACGCTATGGCGGGGCCAACTCTCCACTGGTGGTGCAAGGCATCGACTTTGTCGTGCCCAAAGGCAGCTTGACCACGATTCTGGGACCGTCGGGCTGCGGCAAAACCACCACCTTGCGCATGATCGCGGGGCTGGAAGCGCCCTCTGGCGGGCAGATCCTGATCGATGGCCTGGAGGTCACGCACCTGGGACCGTCTGAGCGCAATGTGAGCATGGTGTTTCAAAGTTATGCGCTGTTCCCACACATGAATGTGATCGGCAACGTGCGCTACGGGCTCGATGTGAGCGGTGTGCACAAAGCCGAAGCCCAGGAGCGTGCCCAAAAAAGCCTGGCCCTGGTGGGGCTGGCAGGCTACGAAGAGCGCCTGCCCAGTGAACTCTCAGGCGGTCAGCAGCAGCGTGTGGCCCTGGCCCGTGCGCTGGTGCTGGAGCCCTCGGTTTTGCTTTTTGACGAGCCGTTGTCCAACTTGGACGCCCGTCTGCGCCGGTCCATGCGCGACGAAATCCGCCACCTGCAGCAACGCTTGGGCCTGACGGTGGCTTATGTCACGCACGACCAAAGCGAGGCCTTGGCCGTTAGCGACCAGATCATCGTCATGGAGGCCGGGCGCATCGCCCAAGCGGGCACGCCGCAAGACTTGTACGAACGTCCCGCATCCGCTTTTGTGGCCGGATTCATGGGTGAGGCGGTCCTGTTTGACTGCCAATCGCTGGCCGATGGCTCGGTGCAGCTGGGCCCACTGCGCTTGTTGCCACGCCATGAGGTGCCCCCGGGCGCAGCGCGTGCTGCAGTGCGGCCCGAGGCTTGGCTGGTCGGGCGCGAACTGATCGGCAGCGAAAGTCTGCCGGACAGCTTGTCTGCTGAACTCAAGCAGTGGTCTTATCTGGGCAGTTTTGTAGAGCTGACTTTTGACACTGAGCTGGGCCCGGTGTTTGTGGTTTCGCCCGAGGTCGAGCGCGATTGGCGCATGGGCCAAGTGTTGGCCCTGAGCTTGCCGGGGCGTGGTGTCTCGGTGGTAGCGGTTTGAAAGAAAGAGCAGTCATGAGCCAAGACGTGGTGTTTGATTTGGGTGGTGTGGTTTTCCGCTGGCAGCCGTTGGTGCTTTTGCAAGAACTGTTCCCCACGAAGGTGCGCAATGAGGCCGAAGCCCAGGAATGGGCCAACCAAATTTTTCAGACCTTTCACCCCGAGGCCGACTGGGCGCTTTTTGACTTGGGCCGTATTGAGCCCGAGCCGCTGGCCCAACGCATTGCCGCCCGAACCGGTCTGGCCGAAGCCGATTTGCTGCACCTGATGCGCAGCATTCCCCCGCACTTGCAACCCATCTCTGGCACGGTAGATTTGATTCACGCACTGAAAGCACAAGGCCATCGGCTTTACTTTTTGTCGAACATGCCAGTGGGCTATGCCGAGCATCTGGTGAGGGTGAACCCGTTTTTCAGCCAGTTTGAAGACGGCATCTTCTCGGCCCATGTGCAGCAAATCAAACCAAACCTGGATATTTTTGCCACCGCCCAGGCTCGTTGGCCCCTGCGCGGGCAGCCCGTGTTCATCGACGATGTTCAACATAACATCGACGCCGCTGTGCAACACGGCTGGCAAGGCATCCGTTTTGAAACGCCTGAGCAAGTGAGGTCAGATTTGGTGGGCTTGCACTTCTTGGAGCTTGTGTAAGCGTCTTGGCTCGAGGAAGGTTGAATCCCTTCGGCATGACTTTTTCGTGGCGATCAAAACGCTTGAACCGGCATGACTGCAGCTTTTTGTCAGGGTGCTGAGCGCTGCTTCAAAAGGCCAGTGAAGAGTTTGTGTTCGCACGCGGGGTCGCTGCACTCGTTGCATTGCCACACGCTGCGGCCTTGGTTGATTGAAAACTGGCCATCCACGCGGGTTTGTTGTGCCGACAAATCCTCACCCAACAAACCCATCGCCAGCAAAGCGTTGTTCAAACGCCTTGGCCCTGAACCGTAGACCACCCGATAGGTCATCCCTGCGCGGTCAAGCGCTTGCCGTAACAAGTTGTCGACTGGCACGCGCACTTGGGGGCCATCGCGTTGCAGTCCATCGGCCACCCACGGCGGGTCAAGACCCGTGACCAAGGTGATGTCGTAAAGCGCCTGGTGGGCCATGGCCATGGGGTAGAGGCTCGTGTCGTCGAACAACAGTTGGCTGTAAACGGCAGTCATCAGGGGGGTGGTGTCCGACAAAAGCCAGCTCTCGGGGGCTTGTTCGGTTATATGCTTCGCTGCAAGGGCTTGTTGTTGCGCGATGGCCAATTGCTCGTGTTGTTGGGGGGTGCGACCTGCATGATCACACCAGCTTCTCAGCACCTCATCCACTGTTTGAACCGGTTGATTCCGATCACGCAGAACAAGAGCCAAGGCCTGGGTCAGGCAGCTTTTGCCTGTGCTTTCTGCTCCCACGATGGCGACACGCAGGGGCCTCATGTTTCAAGCCTCAACCACCCGATGGGCTTGAAACTCATTTGGCGATCTGCACGAAAATTTCGTTGGCTTTGACCATGCCCAGCTCATGGCGGGCACGCTCTTCCACCATGTTCAGGCCTTCTTTGAGGTCGTTGACTTCAGCGCTCAGTTGCTCCATGCGGCGGCGTGCATCTTCATTGGCCTGTTTTTGTTGCGCCAACTCCTGACGCAACTCGCTTACATGCGGCAAGCTGCCCGGCCCGAACCACAATTGGGCTTGCACAATCGCCAGCAGGGCGAATAGTACAAGCGGGACCAGGCGGTTGCCCATGACTTAAGGCTCAGCGCAAGTTATAAAACGCGCTGCGGCCGGGGTATACGGCCACTTCGCCCAAGTCTTCTTCGATGCGCAGCAGCTGGTTGTACTTGGCCATGCGGTCCGAACGGCTCATGGATCCGGTTTTGATCTGACCCGCATTCAGGCCCACGGCGATGTCGGCAATCGTTGAGTCTTCGGTCTCGCCAGAGCGGTGGCTGATCACGGCGGTGTATCCGGCGCGCTTGGCCATTTCAATGGCAGCAAAGGTCTCGGTCAGGGTGCCGATCTGGTTGATCTTGATTAGGATCGAGTTGGCGATGCCTTTGTCGATGCCTTCTTTGAAGATCTTGGTGTTGGTCACAAACAGGTCGTCACCCACGATTTGCACGTTCTTGGCCAAGCGGTCGGTCAGCACTTTCCAGCCGTCCCAGTCGTTTTCGGCCATGCCGTCTTCGATGCTGATGATGGGGTACTTGTCGCACCAAGTGGCCAGCATGTCGGTCCACTGTTC
>JBIKHW010000346.1:0-3674 GCA_044361935.1 Limnohabitans sp.
GTTTCATGCCCGCGTGGTGCAACACGAATGCGACCACCTGATCGGCAAGCTTTACCCCATGCGAGTACGAGACTTCAGCCGTTTTGGTTTCACTGAGGTGCTGTTTCCCGAAATCAGCACGGCCGAGGAGGATTGAAGCTCAGGGTTTTTGGCCCGCCAGCAGCAGCGCCAAGCCCCCATCGTCAAGTACGGATACGCCCAGCTCTTGGGCTTTTTCAAGCTTGCTGCCCGCCTCGGCCCCGGCCACCACGTAGTGGGTTTTCTTGCTGACCGAGCCTGCCACTTTGGCACCCAGCGCTTCGAGTTTCTCTTTGGCCTCGTCGCGGCCCATGCTTTGCAGCGTGCCCGTGAGCACCACGGTGATGCCCGCCAGCGGCATTTCGGTGGGGGCCAGCGCGTCGCCTTCGGGCCATGTCACGCCCGCATCGCGCAGGGCTTGCACCACCTCGCGGTTGTGCGGCTGGTCAAAAAAGGTGCGAATGCTGTGCGCGACCACCGGGCCGACATCGGCCACTTGCAAAAGCGCGTCTTCGCTGGCGACCATCACGGCGTCAAGTTGGCCGAAATGGCGGGCCAGCTCTTTGGCTGTGGCCTCGCCCACATGGCGAATGCCCAGACTAAACAAAAAGCGTCCGAGCGTCGTGGTTTTGGACTTTTCCAGCGCATAGAGCAGGTTGACGGCCGATTTTTCGGCCATGCGATCCATGTTGGCGAGGGTGTCCAGTTTCAGGTGGTAAAGGTCCGCCAGGGTTTTGACCTGGTCTGAATCGACCAACTGGTCCACCAGTTTGTCGCCCAGGCCGTCCACGTCCATGGCGCGGCGGTGTGCAAAGTGCCAGATGGCTTGCTTGCGCTGGGCGCTGCAAAACAGCCCGCCCGTGCAGCGGTGGTCGGCTTCGCCCTCCTCCCGCTCGGCCAAGCTCCCACACACCGGGCAGTGGGTCATCATGGTGAACTGTGGAGAGTCAAACGGGCGGCGGTCCAGCACCACCGACACCACTTCGGGGATCACGTCGCCAGCACGGCGCACGATCACGGTGTCGCCCACCCGCACGTCTTTGCGGCGGGCTTCCAGTTCGTTGTGCAGCGTGGCATTGGTGACCGTGACGCCGCCCACAAACACCGGTGCCAGCTTGGCCACGGGTGTGAGCTTTCCAGTGCGGCCCACCTGCACGTCGATGGCCTGCACCGTGGTCATTTCTTCTTGCGCCGGGTATTTGTGGGCCACGGCCCAACGCGGCTCGCGGGTCACAAAACCCAGGCGCTGCTGCTGGGCCAGGTTGTTGACCTTGTAGACAACACCATCGATGTCATACGGCAGGGCGTCACGTTCGGCCGCGATGCGCTGGTGAAACGCCACCAGACCGGCAGCCCCCTGAACACAAGAGGTTTGCTCTGCAACAGGAAAACCCCAGGCCTTGAGCTGCTGGAGCATGTCAAAGTGATTTAGCCACTGCGGGCCGCCTTCGGCAGCAAGTGTGATGTCGCCAAGGCCATAAGCAAAAAAACTGAGGGGCCGCTCGGCGGCAATGCCTGAGTCGAGCTGGCGAACCGCGCCGGCAGCAGCATTGCGCGGATTGACAAAGGTTTTTTCGCCCTTGGTGCCCATAGCGATGCGTTGGCGTTGGCGCTCGTTCAGGCGTTCAAAGTCGTCACGGCGCATATAGACCTCGCCGCGCACTTCCAGCACGGCAGGTGCGTCGGGTGGCAAACGCAAGGGAATCTGGCCGATGGTGCGGATGTTGGCCGTGACCTCTTCGCCGGTTTCGCCATCCCCCCTGGTGGCCGCTTGAACCAGCACGCCACCCTCGTAGCGCAGGCTCATGGCCAGGCCGTCGAACTTCAGCTCACCCACATAGATCACAGCCGGGTCGTCATTGCTCAGGCCCAGCTCTTTGCGGATGCGTGTGTCAAAAGCCTCTGCACCACTGGCTTCGGTGTCGGTTTCGGTGCGGATGCTGAGCATGGGCACACGGTGGGTGACTTGAGCGAAAGCATCCAGCACCGCCCCGCCCACCCGCTGGGTAGGCGAATCGGGTGTGAGCAATTCGGGGTGAGCCGACTCCAGAGCCTGAAGCTCACGAAACAAGCGGTCGTATTCGGCATCAGGGATTTCGGGCGCATCAAGCGTGTAGTAAGCGTGCACATGGTGGTGCAGCTGACGGCGCAGGGATTGCGCTCGTGTCGCAGGACTGTCGGGCGCTGTTTCAGAGCTTGGTGACTGGGCAAACAAGTCGCCAAACAGGTCTGACTCTTGGGGGCTCACTGCTGGGACCTCATCAAGAGAAAAGGCGACGCGCTTGGGGCGATCCAGCCGAAAGTTCGCGGGCATCCAGCGCGTCATACAGCTGTTGCAAGTCCACACCAATCTGATCCAGCGTAGCTTCGCTGAGCACCAGACCTTCGCCATCGGTCACGACACCGTCCATCTGCGAGGCCAGCGTCACGGCGGCTTCGCGCAGACGGACATAAGGCTGCTCTTGCCGAGCGGTCTGGGGAACATCCAGGCTCAATGCAAAAGAGCGGATAGCCGATAAGTCTCGGTCTTCAGCCATCGCCGCATGGGTGTCAAACGTCAGCGAAAGTACAGCAGGCAAGCCTTGCACCGCAGCGGGCAAGACCATGCGCCCAGGTATCGCACCAGGCACGAAACCCAGCCGGGCAGCGTGTTGATGGATGTAGCCGGGGCTCCAAGCGACAGAGCGGGCACACAGGGTGAAACTCAACTGCGCATCGTGCTCGCTGGCAAACTGGTCCAACTCGCGGGCGCGGGCCACCTCTTCGAGCATGTCACTGAAGCTGACGCTACCACCCACTTCATCTGCAAAGGCCTGTGTTTTGACCACAAACTCCGAAAACTCGATGTTGTTGAGCGCGCCCAACCGGTTAGCCAACTGAACACCGGCCTGGAAAGCGCTGTAGCGCCGACCGAGGGCCAAGGCTTCCCACTGCCCAGAGGCATGAACAAAACCTTCGATAAAGAACAACTTGGTGCCCACCCGGCGCGTGGTGGGCAGTGCCGCCAAGGCCGCATCGCCCGATACAGGTTGGTCCACCTCGATGGCCGCCAACACGTCAATCAGGGCATCGAGCTGGGTTTTGCGATCAGGCTGGCTCAGGTGCGTAAACGTGTCCTTCAAAACCGGCTCGCGGTCCTCATTGCTTTGGCCAGGTACGGATGCATCAACGTCCAGCACAGGCTCGATGGCATGGGACACCGATTCCCGCAAGCGCTCGCGCTGGGGATCAGCCTGGCGCGGTATATTTTTGCGCGAAGTCCAATAGTTGTAGACCACCACCGCTGCCACGGTGAGCGCACCAATGGCCGCCAAACTCATCTGCAAAGAACTCATCGATTCCAACATAAGGTCCTCAGGCCACGTCGGCCAATGACACCGCGGACTCCATGTCCACAGCCACGATCCGTGAAACGCCCTGCTCCTGCATGGTCACACCGATCAACTGCTCGGCCATTTCCATGGCGATCTTGTTGTGGCTGATGAACAGGAACTGGGTCTCTTTGCCCATGCCCTTGACCAGTTTGGCGTAGCGCTCGGTGTTCGCGTCGTCCAGCGGCGCGTCCACCTCGTCGAGCAAGCAAAACGGGGCCGGGTTGAGCTGAAAAATCGCAAACACCAGCGCGATGGCCGTGAGGGCCTTTTCGCCGCCCGAGA
>JBIKHW010000060.1:0-12046 GCA_044361935.1 Limnohabitans sp.
TTTTTCCACCTCAATCACCAAGGCCGTGTCGGCCAGGCGAACCCGGTCCCCCACGGTGGGGCCAAAGGTCTCGGCGTATGCGCGTTTGTCGATGTGGGCCATGTCATCTCCCTTGGGTTTGGGGGGTGTCGAGTGCGCCTTGGGTCAGGCCCCGAAAGCCGTACACCACACGGTCGCCCGCATAGTCCACCAGTTCCACCGTGCGTTGCTGACCAGGCTCAAAACGCACCGCCATACCCGACGCGATGTTCAGGCGCATGCCGCGTGCGGCCGCGCGGTCAAAGCTCAGGCCCGCGTTGGTTTCGGCAAAGTGGTAATGCGAGCCCACTTGGATGGGGCGGTCGCTGGCGTTTTCCACCACCACAGTGCAGGTGCGGCGGCCCACGTTCAGGTCGTGCTGGCCGGGGTCAATCAAAAGTTCACCGGGGGTCATGTTGACCTCACTTTTTGCCAAAGTAAACGGCTACGGCTACCAAGGCGGCAGCCACCACAAAGCCCAGCGCATCGGTGGCGTGCCAGTGGCTGCTGCCCAGGCCGTGCCCGTCGTGGGCGAAGGTGTTTTGGGCCACGTGGGCCATCACCAAAGAAAGGGAGAATGCGGTTTTTTTCATGAGGGGTCCTTGCGCGCTTTAAACAATGGGTTGGTGCACGGTCACCAATTTGGTGCCATCGGGAAAAGTGGCTTCGACCTGGATGTCCGGGATCATCTCGGCGATGCCGTCCATCACATCGGCACGCGTCAGCAAGGTGCGGCCTTCGCTCATGAGTTGGGCCACGGTCTTGCCGTCGCGGGCGCCTTCCATCACGGCTGCACTGATCAGGGCAACGGCTTCGGGGTAGTTGAGTTTCAAGCCTCGGGCCTTGCGGCGCTCGGCCAGCAGAGCGGCTGTGAAGATCAGCAGCTTGTCTTTTTCGCGGGGGGTGAGTTCCATATTGGTGCGTGGTGAGCGTCTTGGTGCATTGAATGGAAGGCATCAAGCAAATTGCGTGCCCTTTATAGGGGGTGCGGAAAATTCCTTAGAAAAAATACGGTTTTCAGGGTTCTCCCTAGGGTTGGCACGGTGATTGCAAGTTGTGGGGCAGCGCTGTTATTCGGTGCGTGTTTGAACAACCTACCTTCCTGATTGGAGTGATCTCATGATGAACCGTCGTGGCAACCTCAAAGCCCTCGCAACCGCAGCCGCCATCGTCGCAGGCAGCTTAACTTTTGTGACCCAAGCCCAAGCGCAAGCAGGCAACACCATCAAAGTGGGTGTGCTGCACAGCTTGTCGGGCACCATGGCCATTTCCGAGACGGTGCTCAAAGACACCGTGCTCATGGCCATTGATGAAATCAACGCCAAAGGCGGCGTGCTCGGCAAAAAGCTCGAGCCCGTGATCGTGGACCCGGCCTCCAACTGGCCTTTGTTCGCCGAGAAAACCAAGCAGCTGCTCGGCCAAGACAAAGTCTCGGTCATCTTCGGTTGCTGGACTTCGGTGTCGCGCAAATCGGTCTTGCCCGTGGTGGAAGAAATGAACGGCCTGCTGTTCTACCCCGTGCAGTACGAAGGTGAAGAGCTCTCCAAAAACGTGTTTTACACCGGCGCTGCGCCCAACCAGCAGGCCATCCCTGCAGTGGACTACCTGATGAGCAAAGACGGAGGCTCGGCCAAGCGCTGGGTCTTGCTGGGCACCGACTATGTGTACCCCCGCACCACCAACAAAATCTTGCGTGCGTACCTCAAAAGCAAGGGCGTGAAAGACAGCGACATCGATGAGAAGTACACCCCGTTTGGTCACAGCGATTACCAAACCATCGTGGCCGACATCAAGAAGTTCAGTGCCGGTGGCAAGACCGCTGTGGTGTCCACCATCAACGGCGACTCCAACGTGCCTTTCTACAAAGAGCTGGGCAATGCGGGCCTGAAAGCCAAAGACGTGCCAGTCGTCGCCTTCTCTGTGGGTGAAGAAGAACTGCGCGGCGTGGACACCAAGCCTTTGGTCGGTCACCTGGCGGCATGGAACTACTTCATGAGCATCAAGAACCCGGCCAACGATGAGTTCACCAAGAAGTGGGCGGCTTATGCCAAGGCCAAGAACATCGCCGGTCACAAAGACAAGCCCCTCACCAACGACCCGATGGAAGCCACTTACATCGGCATCAACATGTGGAAGCAAGCGGTTGAAAAAGCCAAGACCACCGACACCGACAAAGTGATCGCGGCCATGGCCGGTCAAACCTTCAAGGCGCCCAGCGGCATCACCAGCAAGATGGATGAGAAGAACCACCACCTGCACAAGTCGGTGTTCATTGGCGAGATCAAGGCCGACGGCCAGTTCAACGTGGTCTGGAAGACACCCGGCCCGGTCAAAGCCAAGCCATGGAGCCCTTACATCCCTGGCAACGACAAGAAGCCTGACGAGCCAGCCAAGAAGTGACCGTTTGAAGGCGTCCTGAAAAGGGGAGGGCGCAGTCCCTCCCCTTTTGATTTCAAGAGATGAGCAAGATGAATACATGGATCGTGAAAGGCGCGTGCATCGCCAGCGTGCTGTGGGGCCTCTCGGCGGCACACGCGTTGACGGTGGACGAGGCGCGTGGCATTGCGGTGGGAGACAGCGATGCGCGGATTGAGGCCTTGTCGAAAGCCGTGGCGCAGGGCGATGACAAAACCGCCGCGTATTTACAGGCGCTGGCCGACGATGTGGTCAAAACCGCCAACGGCCAAGTGCTGGTGGTGCGAGACGGCCAAGGCACAGACCCGGTGACGGGCCAAGCTGTAGCCTTGCCGCCAGATGCCGAAGATGTGATGTTGAACAACCGCTTGCGAGGCGAGGTCGACACGGCGCTTGCCGCGCTCAAGTTGTTCAGCGCGGATGTGAAGGTGCGCAGGCAAGCTGCGCTCGCCTTGCTCAAAGAGCCCGATGCCAGCCGCGCCCCCTTGCTCGAAAAAGCCTTGGCTGCAGAAAAAGACCCCGCTGTGCAAAGCCTGGTGCGCCAGGCCCGTGCTGCCGCTTTGCTTGGCAGCGAAGTGCCCAACGAACGCTTGCTGGCCGCCCGTGAGTTGGCCGACAGCCGTCAACCCGAAACCTTGCTGTTGCTGAACCAACAACTGAGCCAAGAGCAAGAGCTTTCGGTCAAACAACAGATTCAAAAGTCCCTTGCCGCCGTGCAGGACAGCCTGCGCTGGGGCGAACGCTTGGGCACTTTGTTCACCGGGGCCAGCTTGGGTTCTATTTTGCTTTTAGTGGCCTTGGGTTTGGCCATCACCTATGGCCTGATGGGCGTCATCAACATGGCGCACGGTGAGCTCATGATGATTGGCGCTTACGCCACCTATGTGGTGCAGGCCTTGTTCCGCGAGCACTTGCCCGGTGCGTTTGATGCCTATTTGGCGGTGGCTATTCCTGTGGCTTTCCTCACCTCGGCCTTGGTGGGTGCGGTGATGGAGCGCACCGTGATCCAGCACCTGTATGGCCGCCCGCTCGAAACCCTGCTGGCCACCTGGGGCATCAGTCTGGTGCTGATGCAGGCCGTGCGCAGCCTGTTTGGGGCGCAAAACGTGGGTGTGGAAAACCCCTCGTGGATGAGTGGCTCGCTGCAGCTGCTGCCCAATTTGCAGCTGCCTTGGAACCGCGTGCTGATCATCGTGTTCGCTGCCTCTGTGCTGATCGGTGTGGCGCTCTTGATCAGCAAAACCCGGCTGGGCCTGTTTGTGCGCGGCGTCACGCAAAACCGGCCCATGGCTTCGTGCATGGGTGTGAACACCGCCCGCATCGACACCTATGCGTTTGCACTGGGCTCGGGCATTGCGGGCCTGGCCGGTTGCGCCCTGAGCCAGGTGGGCAACGTCGGCCCTGATTTGGGGCAGAGCTACATCGTGGACTCGTTCATGGTGGTGGTGTTGGGGGGCGTGGGACAGCTGGCAGGCACGGTGTATGCCGCCTTGGGCCTGGGCTTGGCCAACAAACTGCTGGAAGGCTGGACCGGTGCGGTGCTGGCCAAGATCGCCGTGTTGGTGTTCATCATCGTCTTCATCCAGAAGCGCCCGCAAGGCATCTTCGCGATGAAGGGCCGCAGCGCTGAAGCGTGAAAAGGAGCCTGAACATGAACCCATTCCAACTCCCTACACCCGCGCCCTTGTTGGGGCGCAAAGCCTGGACTGCTTTCTTGCTGGCGCTGATCGCCGTGGGCTTTCTGGCGCCCGTGCTCAACCTGTGGGTGCCGGTGGGCCACCCCTTGCACCTGAGCGACTTTGCGGTGTCCCTGGTCGGCAAGATCATGTGTTTTGCCATTTGTGCTTTGGCCATGGATCTGATCTGGGGCTACACCGGCATTTTGTCGCTGGGCCATGGCTTGTTCTTTGCGCTGGGTGGCTATGTCATGGGCATGTACCTCATGCGCCAGATCGGGCAAGACGGCAACTACAAAAGTGATTTGCCCGACTTCATGGTTTTCCTCGACTGGAAAGAGCTGCCTTGGCACTGGACGCTGTCGGACAGCTTTGTGGCCACGCTCTTGCTGGTGGTGCTGGTGCCCGGGGTGATCGCTTTTGTATTCGGCTACTTTGCCTTCCGCTCTCGCATCAAGGGTGTGTACTTCTCCATCATCACCCAGGCCATGACCTACGCGGCCATGCTTTTGTTCTTCCGCAACGAAACCGGCTTGGGCGGCAACAACGGTTTTACCGACTTCAAGCGCATCCTGGATCTGCCGATTGCCACGCCCGGCATGCGCATGGTGCTGTTTGTGTTGACCGGTTTGACGCTGCTGGGTTTCTTTTTGTTTTCGCGCTGGTTGGTCGGCAGCAAGTACGGCCGGGTGCTGATGGCGATTCGTGATGCCGAAACGCGGGTCATGTTCTCGGGCTATTCGCCGCTGCCCTACAAGCTCAGCATCTGGGTCATCTCGGCCGTGATGTGTGGCATTGCGGGCGCTTTGTATGTGCCGCAGGTGGGCATCATCAACCCCGGCGAGATGAGCGCGGCCAACTCGATCGAGATCGCGGTGTGGGCCGCAGTTGGTGGGCGCGGTACTTTGATCGGCCCCATCGTGGGTGCGTTTTTGGTCAATGGCGCCAAGAGCTGGCTCACAGTGACCGCGCCTGAATTTTGGCTGTACTTTTTGGGGGCCTTGTTCATTGTGGTGACGCTGTATTTGCCCAATGGCGTGATCGGCTTGTGGGCCAAGTTGCGCAACAAGAAAGGCGGTGCCGCATGACGCCCGATCTGCTCCAAAAAGGCGCTGAGCGTGTGGCGCGTTTGAACCAAGAGCGCTTGGAGTCCACCGAATCCGGTGGGCGCAGCGCAGGTTATGGCCGTGTGGTGCAAGACGCCAATGAGGTCGATGTGACCCATGGTCGCATCCTTTACCTCGAAGACGTGAGCGTGAGCTTTGATGGTTTCAAGGCCATCAACAAGTTGTCGCTCGACATCGCCCCCGGCGAGCTGCGCTGCATCATTGGCCCCAACGGCGCGGGCAAGACGACGATGATGGACATCATCACCGGCAAGACCCGGCCCGACGAAGGCACCGTGTTCTTTGGCAGCACCATCGACTTGCTGCGCCACACCGAACCAGAAATCGCACAGCTGGGCATTGGGCGCAAGTTCCAAAAGCCCACCGTGTTCGAGCACCTCACCGTGTTTGAAAACCTGGAGCTCGCCCTCAAGACCAACAAGGGTGTGAAGGCTTCGATGTTTTTCAAACTCGATTCGCAGCAAAGCGATCGTCTGACCGAAGTGCTGCACACCATCCACTTGGCGGACAGCGTCAGCAAACAGGCGGGTTTGCTCAGCCATGGTCAAAAGCAGTGGCTCGAGATTGGCATGCTGCTCATGCAAGAGCCCAAATTGCTGTTGCTCGATGAGCCGGTGGCGGGCATGACCGACCACGAGACCGAGCGCACCGCCGAGCTGTTCCTCACGCTCAAAGGCAAGCACTCGCTGATGGTGGTGGAGCACGACATGGGCTTCATCCGCACCATCTCGGACATCGTCACCGTGCTGTGTGACGGCTCGGTATTGGCCCAAGGCACGCTCGATCAGGTTCAGGCCGATGAGCGGGTGATCGAAGTTTATTTGGGACGCTGACCATGGTCATGTCACCCCGATTCGTCATCCCGGACTTGATCCGGGATCCATTGTCGAATTCGACTTTGTCGGTCTTCTTGGCCTGACCTCATCGAAAATTGAAACATGCTTGAAGTCAAAAACATCCATCAGTACTTCGGCGGCTCGCACATCCTGCGTGATGTCAGCCTGAGTGCCACACAAGGCCAAGTCACCGTGCTGCTGGGGCGCAACGGCGTGGGCAAAACCACCTTGCTCAAATCACTCATGGGGCTGGTGCCGATCAAAAGCGGTAGCGTGACACTGGGCGGCCAAGACCTGAGTAACGCCAAGCCCTACGAACGCGCCGCGGCGGGCGTGGGTTATGTGCCGCAAGGCCGTGAAATTTTTGCCCGTCTCACGGTGGAAGACAACCTGCGCATGGGCCTGGCCACACAGCCCGGTGGCACACCCATCCCGCCCGAGTTGTTTGAATTGTTCCCGGTGCTCAAACTCATGCTGCACCGCCGCGGTGGTGATCTGTCTGGCGGCCAACAACAACAACTGGCCATTGCCCGTGCCCTGGCCGCGAAGCCAAGATTGCTGATCCTAGACGAACCCACCGAAGGCATTCAGCCCAGCATCATCAAAGACATTGGCCGCGTCATTCGCCAACTGGCCGACGTTGGCCTGCAAGGCCAGCGCATGGCGGTGCTGCTGTGCGAGCAGTACTACGACTTTGCTGAAGAGCTTGCCGATCAGTACTTGGTCATGGAGCGCGGTGAGGTGATTGCGCGTGGGCCGGGCAGTGAGATGAAGGACAAGAACATTCAGCAGCTGGTGGCGATTTGAGTTTTTAGCGCAGAAAAAGACGATGCTCGTGGCGAAGGACGGATATCCGGCGTTAGGACTCCTCCTTAGTAAATTGGAAAATCGGATAAATTTTCCTCGTGCATTCGCTGAAAAAAGTCTCAAGCCAGCACTTCACCGTTGCACTTCATGCACTCAACGGCCGAGCAAATTCAGCTGATTTTGGGCACTGCCTCAAAAATGGCACAAGTCGTGGTGGCATGTGCATACAGTTTCCCGTCCGGGCCCACAATGCGCGCTTCGGATGTACCGATCTGGCGACCGACGTGAATGGCATTGCCGATACAGCGCAGTGGACCGGTTTGGGTATTGGCGGCTCGCACGATGTTGAGATTGATCTGGCTGGTCGTGTAGCCCAGGCCTGCTGGCAGTTTGGTCTGCACCGCACACCCCAAGGCGAAATCCAGCAAGGTCGCGTACCAGCCCCCATGCACCGAGCCCAATGGGTTGTAGTGCTTGAGCTGTGGCGTTGCCTGAAAAACAGCCAGACCCTCGCCCACTTCGATCAACTCACAGTCGAAGGTGTCTGCCATGTAGGGATGGGGCAGCTCACCCTCCAGCAAAGCCGTCATCACCTGTAGACCCGTTTTGCCGAGTACCTGTTGGGGTTTCGCGAGACCCGCTTGTCCACCGCCGCGCTCGACACGGCGACGCCTAACGTCTTCCAGTTGCGCTTGCCATGCGTTCAAAGTGGCTTGGACTGTGCTGTCAGTTTGCATGATGGGCTCCATGAGTTGGTAGGTAAGTTGTGATGCACACGGACACGCCAGTGTGAGCAAAGAGAATCGATGAGATGAGTTGAAGCCATCATGACTGTGCAGCCCGGGGCTTGGTGTCAACCGGCCAGCACAAGAGTCCTGTGAGCAATGCCAGCCCTGCATGCAACAGGTAGAAGGCATTGAAGTCAGAATGTTGGAGCGTGGCATGGCCCACCAGTGCCACTGTGAACGCCACGCCGAGCACGGAGCCAATTTGTCGTGTTGCCTGATTGACCGTACTGCCCACAGCGTAGTGGGCAACGGGCAAGCGATTCACGGCCGCAGCAGACAAGGACGGCAGCACCAAGCCCACGGCAATCCCGCTCATCAGCAGACCGGGCAGCCAATGCAGCAGATAGTTCGGCTCGTTGCCGGGCACCAGAAAGAACCACAGGCTGCTGAGGGCATACAACAGCGAACCGCCCACCAGGAACGGTCGATGGCCCAAGCGTGAGGCTAGTCGTCCGGTGATGATGGCTGTGGGCATGACCATCAAAGGACCAGGTGTCACGGCCAGGCCCGCCTGTGGCAGCGTGTAATGCCAGATCCCGGTCATGTAGAAAAAGAATCCCAGAAACATCATCGAAAAGGCCATGCCGAACACCAGCGTGGCCCCGTTCACGTATCGGTAGGTGCGATGCTGAAACAGTGACAAATCGATCAGCGCGTGGGTTCGGGTTCGAGCCCAAATCACAAAGCATGCTCCAGCCAAAAGACCACCGACCCCAACCCAAGCAATCTGTTGAGCCGACCAGCGCAACTCTCCGCTTTCAACAATCGCCAGGGCGATTGCGCCCACTGCAAGCATGAGCAACAACAGGCCCACAATGTCGACGCTTCGACGCTCCGTCGGTTTAACAGCTTCTTCGATCTGCGAGGCGCTGCGCCAGAGCGCCCAAAGACCCACGGGCAGGTTGATGTAAAAAGCCCAGGGCCAGCCTGCGCTGGCGGTCACCCAACTGCCCAAACTCGGCCCTACCGCTGCAGCCAGCCCACCCACAGCGCCCCACAAACTCACAGCCACGGCACGCTTTTCGGTGGGAAAGGCGGCCAACACAATGGACATGGAAGCGGGCGTCAGCAATGCGGCCCCAATGGCTTGAAAAGCGCGTGCGGCAATGAGCCAATCGACAGAAGGCGCCGCGCCACAAGCCACCGATGTAACCAGAAAAAGTGTGAGTCCTAGTCGGAATATGCGACGACGACCATAGGCATCGGCCAATCCACCGGCGGGGATCAACATAGCGGCATACACGACCGTGTAGCCATTGAGCACCCAAGACAGCTCGGCGGCAGAAGTGCCCGCAAAGCTCTGGCGCAGTGCTTCGAAAGCGGCAAACAGCATCGTGGTGTCCAACGACACCAAAAAGGTGGCGCTGCAAGCAATCCAAAATGCAGGCCACGGAGATTTGGCAGGCATCGATTCGGACTGGCTCTTCGTTGTTGTGGGGACCTTATTGATAGTCATTTCAACGTGCCGCCAAATAAACGGCCTGCTCCGCGGACAAGCTAGCTTTGACTTGTTGGGTCATTTCATCGGCCAGGACCTCATGGGCACCCGCTTCAAGCGCTTGCAGTGTGCGCTCGACGATGGCCTCTGGTGTTGACTTGGGCATGTCGATCCCTTTGGTGAGGTCTGTGTCCACAAAGCCCATGTGCAAAGTCAGCACCTGAGTCCCCTGTCCACGGAGGTCGTTGCGCAAACCATTGCTCAAGCTCCACAAAGCCGATTTGGAAACTGCATAGTTAGCGAGCTTGGGGCTGGTGATCCAACTGGCAATCGAGGCCACGTTGATCAGTGCGCCGCCACCATTTTGGGCCAGCACAGGCGCAAAAGCACGGCTGATGCGAAGCGGTCCCAGTACATTGGTTTCAAGGTGATTTCTCAACATGGCCTCTGCATCTTCGGCCATGAAACTACCGAAGTTGGCAATGCCTGCATTGTTCACCACGATCGTGACGTCCTGAGCCAGTTGCGCGGCGGCCTGAACATCTGCAGATGAGTTGACTTCGAGCTTAATGGGGGTCACACCAGCCAAGTTCATTTTGGAGGGGTCACGCGAACCTGCATAAACTTTTTTTGCGCCTCGCACGAGAAAGGCTTTGGCAAACGCAAGCCCAATGCCGCGGTTTGCGCCCGTGATGAGAACGGTGGAATTTTCAATTTGCATGGTTTACTTTCTTTATGATGACCGTCATATATTGGATCGAATAAAAATTTCAGGTCGAAGGGGCAAGACAATCAATGTTGGGTGGTGTGTTGGTAACGCTCGAGCAGCGCCTGCCGTGTTTGGGTCAAAACGGTGCGCCCCTCTTTTCCGCCAAGTGTTCGCGCCAATTGCAAGGCACCTACCATCGTTGCCGTGATGATTGATGCCTCATTCTCATCGGCATATTCGGGCAAGGCAGCCTGCACCAAAGCGATCATCGCATCCACTCTGCGGCGAGCTTCCACACGAACCACTTCGTCTTGGCGCGTCATTTCAGAAGACAGCGCGGCAACCACGCAACCATCTTCGATACGTTCCATGTGTGCCTGATGCAAGTAGGTTTCGACCAAGGCCTGATAGCGTGTGCCGCCCTTGGCCAGACGACGCTCGATCACCTCTGTCAAAGATTCAATGTTTTCTTGTCCTGCTCTGGCCAGAGCTTCAACCACCAAGGCGTCACGCGATTCGAAGTGCGCGTAAAAGCCGCCATGCGTCAGTCCGGCTTCTTTCATGATGTCGGCAACGCCAACGCCGCGGTAACCTGCGCGACGAATTGCTTTCGACGCCACATCGACGATGCGAGCATGACTCAGTTCTTTTCGGGTGGGTAATGATGACATGATGATCATCATATTAAAGGGTCAATGTGGTTGGGTCAAGTGTCAGAAACTACCCATTATTTTCAATAGTCCAGCATACAACCGCTTAGGGTCAGCTTCAGCCAATGGTTAACACTAGACCTTTGTCTGCTTCCAGCCTCAAGCAGACTTTCATCCAGCAAGGCCCCTTCAGACAAACCACAACACTCCCACCGCGCCGCCCGCCACCATGGCGACGAACCCCAGTCCTAAGGTCAGGCCGTAGCGAATCCCGCCGCTGGCCATCGCCAAGGCGGTTTTGGCCACTGCGCTGGAGGCCAGAACGGCCACCAATGCCCAATGCGCCCACTCAGGCTTCATACCGCCTGACTGAATCAGTTGCGCAATGCTGGCGGCGGCGGCATGCACTTCTACCCATGCCACACACAGGGCTGCCACCAGCACACCCACATCGCCAAAAACGTTTTGAAGCCAAGCGGCGAGCAAGGACATCACGGCAATGATGCTGGCCATGCCCAGGGCATGGGTCAGTTTAAAAGCGTGTCCTGTCGGGGTCTCGGCCCCATCCCCTTCGATGCGACGCCAGGCGAGCAGCACCACTAAAAGCAAGCCCAGGCCCGCCAAGACCAGTGGCCAGCGCATGGCCACCAGCAGCGTCGGTGATGCGGCCCCCAGCACCCCGGAAAACAGCGTCAACGACGCCAGATTGGCGAGCATGGCGCAAGCCGCTGCGGGCAGTGGAGCACTTTGCCCAGCCCGCACGCGCTGGCCTGTGCTGACGACCACGGCAGTGGAGGACACAAAACCCGAAAAGAATGCCGCCAGTGGCATGCCCCAACGACCACCCAGCGCCCGCTGCGCGACATGGCCCAGCATGCCAACCGCCATGACCAGCACCACGATGCGCCACAGCGTGATGGGTTGCAGCACGCCCCAGGGGTCCATCGCTTGGTCCGACAGCAGCGGCATCACCACCAGTGCTGCGGCAGCCAAGATCAGGGCGTCCTGCAATTCTTGATCGGTGATGAGCACACGGCTGATGCGCTGCGAAGCTTGTTTGGCATGCAGCAGTGCGGCAGCCAGCACGCCGAGAGCCGCAGACAAGCTTGGGTTGTGCTGCGCCAGCGCCGACAGCATCAATGTCACCAGCAAAGCCACCTCGCCCGTCTGGCCGGGATCGCTTTGGGCGGTGGCCTGATAACCACCAATCACCAACGCACCAATCACCAGCACCGTGGCCACGAATGGCCAAGTGCCCAAACTCCAGCTCACATAGCCGAGCATCGCCACCAGCGCGTGCGTTCGCGTGCCAGCCTTGGTTCTACCGGGTTGGTGTCGCCGCTCGCGAACCACACCGATCAGCAAGCCCACCCCCAGGGCGGTCAGCAAACCGATCCAATGCGCGGCGGAGTTCATGAAAAAACAAACATCATCCGCATCTGAGCATGATGCTCAGCGCCTAACCGTGATCCAGATCACGCTCTGATGGATCTAGGCCTTGGGCCGTGCGTCTGTGTCTGCTGAAAGTTGGATGCAATGAGGTTTGGGTCCAAGAGTCTCAGACTTCACATGTTCCACAGCC
>JBIKHW010000347.1:0-3660 GCA_044361935.1 Limnohabitans sp.
GGCCTCGCAGCTGGAGGTGGAGGTGCAAAAGCGCCAGATCGAAGAACAAAAACGCCTCTCGCTCGAAAACGCACTGGCCATTCCGCTGGCCAGTGGCCGCATCACCCTGAACAACGGCCGCATCGGCATCAGCGGCAAACTGCTGTTCAAGCTCAACTCGGACCAGCTCGAGCCCGAAGGTCGCCAACTGCTCAAAAGCCTGGTGCTGCCGCTGCGCAGCTACCTGCAAACGCGCGACGAGATGCTCATGGTCAGCGGCTTCACCGACGACCGGCAGATCACCAGCCGCAACCGCGAATTTGCGGACAACTGGGAACTCTCGGCCCAGCGGGCCCTCACCGTCACGCGCACCCTGATCGAAGAAGGCATGCCCGCGTCCATGCTGTTCGCCGCCGCTTTTGGCCAAGAACAAGCCCTGGTGCCCAACACCAGTGAACAAGCCCGCGCACAAAACCGCCGTGTAGAAATGGCCCCGGTGCCCAAAGCCAACAACACGGCCCGAACCGCGCCATGACCGAAGCCCCACCCTGCCCTTCGGATGCGCTGGCGCTTTTGCAGCCGTCACAGGCCACCGAGGCTGCCCAGCTGGACCCGGTGGGCTGGCACTACATCTTGGTGTTGGCCGAACGCACCCGCAACCAAACAGGCCCGGCCCACGCGCTGCTGCAGGCCAAGCTGAACAACGCTGTAACGCAGCTGCAGCTTCGGCTGGCAAAGCCACAGACCCCGAGCACCCTGCCCTCCAGCCAGACACCATCGCCCTTGTCGGCCTTGCTGCAGGACATGGTCGCGCCATCGGCCCAGCGCCCCTTGAGCCCAAGCGGCCATGGGCGCTTGGACAACCCGCGCGTGGAAGAGTTTCGTCAGCAGCTGGGCAAGATCAGTGTCCAAAAACAAGTCACCCAAGCCATCGCCCACGCCCCACAAAACGCAGGGCCCATCAACTCCCACATGCTGGTGCTGCGCTCACTGGGCCTGATGCGCGACCTCTCGCCCGACTACCTCAACCGCTTCATGGGTTATGTGGACACGCTCTTGATTTTGGACACGCCACAGTCGGTCAAAGCCCAGCCCAAAAAGGCTGTACCCGCGAGCAAGTCAGGGCACTGACTGCGTCCTCAGCCGCTCAGACCAAAGCCGCGAGTGCTGGAAAACCGTTGCGCCCCGGAAACTCGGGGGCCAAAGTGCGTGCATTGGGCATCTTGACCCACAGGCGCAGCATCTTGCGGTTGAGTTCGTGCACGCCGTGGTCTTCAAATTCGTTGCGCGAGTGCAGCACGGCGTAGTTGTTGGCAAACTGCAAATCACCGGGCTCGAGCATCATGCTCAATCGGAAATCTTCGCGGTGCATGATCTCGTCGAACAAATCGAGCGCTTCGATTTCGACTTGGGACAGCGGCAAGTTGCGGATTTCATGGCCCAGCTCAATGTACTGGCGCAGGTAGCGGCAGCTGAGCTTGCCTTGGTGGTGGCTGAAGATGGGCGACAGGCTGGGCAGGTCTTCACACAGGTGCGAGAAATACCAAGTGCGGTAGTAAAGGCCCAGGTACTCGGGGTGCTTTTGCAAAATCTCGTTGTAAATCGCCGCCACACTCACCAGCGAACTCAATCCACCCTGCTTGGCCTTGCGGATGCACAACAGGCCCACCACGTCTGACGGGTCTGAGTGGTAGGGCAAGTACAGGTTGGTTTCGTAAACGCGGGTGGTTTTCTTGTTCACATCGCCCACATTCATCACCAGGCCCAGCAGGTCGCCCTTGGGGTTTTGGCGAACGGGCACGCCCATGTGCAGACCAATACCGTAGTAGATGATTTGGATCTGTTCTTCGCTGTAGCGCTCAACCGGCAATCCGCGCAAGACCAAAAAGCCTCGGCCGTTTTCCAGTTCATCGCTGTACGCTTTGAGGTCCTGTGCCCAGTCGCCAATGGGAAAGTCCTCTTTGCCAAAGTTCGGAAACGTCAACCCTTGGGCTTGAACATGGGCCAGGGCCGCGTCCAGCGTGGCCAGCACGGGAGCGCTGAGGTGGATCAACCACGCGCTGTCGCCCACCAGGTCCGCGCCCTTCCAGGCAGAGGGTCCGGTGATGGCTTGTTTCATGATGAGGCCCATGGCAATTCCTTTGGGAAGTCTGACGTAGCAAAAATATCAGCTTAATCGATGTTTCAGCTCGCCCCGCCCAGCCGCGGCAAGACCACCCACTGCCCATCAATCGCCTGGATGCGGATGCGGTGATCGAACACCGCCTCGATGGCGACATGCGTCGCAGCATCGCGGCTTGTTCCGTGGTGCACCACCTGGCCTTCGCGCATGACCACCATGTCATCGGCGTGCAAGGCCATGCCAATTTCGTGCAGCACGCTGACCACCGTGGTGCCTTGCGCCAAGAGGCAATGCACTTGTTCCAGCCAGTCCACTTGATGTGGCGGGTCCAGGTTGGCCAGGGGTTCGTCCATCAGCATGGTGGGTGCATTGCTCGCCATGGCGCGGGCCAGCAGCACGCGTTGGCGCTCGCCACCCGACAACTCGCCCAGCATGCGCTCGCGCCAATTCCAGGCCTGTGTGGCTTTGAGTGCCGCTTCCACCATTTGCGCGTCTTGCGTCGATGGCGCAGCCAGCCAGCTTTGGTGTGGCAAGCGGCCGAGCATGGCCACGTCCCACACACGCAGGTCCAGCGTGCTGGCTTCGCCCTGCCCGAGCCAGGACAGTTGCAGCGCCCTTTGCTGTCGGGTGAGCGATGCCAGCGCCTGACCCTGCCACAACACTTGCCCGCTGTGCGGCAGCAAACCCGCCAGCGCTTTGAGCAAACTCGATTTACCCGCGCCGTTGGGACCGACCACGCAGGTCCAGCGGCCCGCTGTGATTTGCAGGTCAATGTTTTGCAGCACTTGGCGGCCACCCAACTCGGCGCTCAATTGCCGGGTTTGCAACGCGGCGCTCATGAGCGGGCTCCCGTATCCGAATCGCGGTACACACGCCAAAGCAAATAGCACCCGCCCAGCACGGCCGTGAGCACGCCCACAGGCAACTCTTGTGGTGCCAACAGCACCCGGGCCATCACATCGGCGAGCACCAGCAAAGCCCCGCCCATCAAGGCCGACAAAGCCAAGCGCCAAGCGTGTGTGCAGCGCACCAGCGAGCGCACCAAATGTGGCGCAGCCAAGCCGACAAAAGCCACCAGCCCAATGTGTGCCACCGCCGCCCCCGTGGCCATTGAAATCACCCCCACCAGAGCCATGCGGGCCAGTGGCAGCGGCACGCCCAGGCTTTGCGCGGTGGCTTCGCCCAAACTCAGCGCATCCAGCACACGGGCAAAAACCCAAGACAGGGCCAGACACAAAGCCAGCACCACCGACATCGTGGCGCAAGCGCTCCAGCTGACAAACGCGGTCGATCCCAGCATGAAGCCCTGCATGGCCTGCAGCACCTGCGGCTGCAGCAGCGAAATCAAGGACGTGACCGCCCCCAGCACCACGCCCACCACCACGCCCGCCAACAAGAGGCGTAGCGTTTGTTGCACACCACGGGCCAACAGTAGCGTGATCACCACAGCCAACACCGCGCCCACAAAGGCCGCGCCAGTGAGACCCAGGCCCAGCCAGCCGCTCATGGCCCACGCACTGCCGCCCCACAAGCTCAAATACACACCCACGCCCAACGAT
>JBIKHW010000061.1:0-12025 GCA_044361935.1 Limnohabitans sp.
TTGTGGTGAAAGGCGTGTGCCACCACGTTCTCGTCCATGTAATCGCGCAAATTGCCGTCAAACCCGGCGCGGATGTTTTTGTAAACCGCCTTCAGCTCGATGAACACCAGCGGCAAGCCGTTGACGAAACACACCAAATCTGCGCGGCGGTTGTAGTTGGGCGTGCGCAAACCCGTGAGCTTGAGTTCGCGCACCACCAAAAAACGGTTGTGAGCCGGGTTGCGAAAGTCAATCACTTGGGCCTGCGTGTGGCTCAGCTGCCCCTGCGCGTTGCGAAAACTCACCGGCACGCCATCGCGCACCAGCTTGTGAAACGCCTGGTTGTGCTGCAGCAGCGAGCGCGAAAAATCGTGGTGCGTCAGCTGCGTCACCGCGTCATCAATGGCGGGCGGCGGCAGCTGCGGGTTGAGCCGGGTCAGCGCCTCGCGCAAGTCGCGCACCAACACCGCCTCGCGCTCACTGCTGCGCCCCAGCGTGCCGGTAGGGCCAAAGCTCTCTTGGTTGTAGGCATAGACGCTGTCCCAGCCCAACTCACGCTCCAAATGCTCGGCAAACGTGGCCTGCACCAGGCGGTCTTCACTGTTGATGTCGGTATAGGCCATGGCGTCTATTGGCCAAAGCCACGGTTTCTAAAGGACAAACTGCAGCTTTGTCCTTTAGAAAAATTCATACAAACCAACGACTTACCAATTTCTATCAACCCGAAAGGTCTTTGCCTCTTCATGATTACCCCTGTTTTGTCCTTTAGAAACCAGATCAATGAACGGGTGACTGCCTTGGTTTATTGATCAAAATTTGACGCGCATTTGGCTCAAATTTGGCTCGCATTTGGCTCATTTGGAGCACTGAGCCAAGAAAAAAATCATTTGAAAACAATGACTTGCCAGATGACCACTTTGGTATTTGGCTCATTGAGCCAAAAACTTGATGGTGATTCAGCGCTTTTTGAGCCAAATCACGCCAGCCCACCGACTTGCCCGTGACGGTGCGCAGGGATTTCAGGTCGGTGTGCTGGTCTTCGCGGGTCATACGGCCAATTCTCCGTTCATCAGGCGGGGCAGCAACAGGTCGCGGGTTTGGCGGAGCTTTTGGTTTTGTTGTTGGAGGTTGTGGGTTTGCCAAAGAAGCGCCCCGGCAAAATCATCGAATGCTGTGACAAGCGCTGGCGACGGCACAAGAATCATGGCGCGTTCAAAGTCACCAGAGACAACTGCTGGATATGCTGCACCTTTTGCATGATTTTCCAAATATCCTACGAAAGCGTCGGTGGTAACAGCCTGATGAAGAAAAGAAGTCGGTAAAGTCTTTGGAGACAAAACGACGAAGCCTGTAGAGGCGATGAGATTTTCGGCAGGTTGCCATATCACTGCATGAGAGCGGCGATTCGGACGAACGCAAGACCAAATAATGTCACCATGCCTCACGATGCGTCTTGCACGGCCAGGGGCATCACGGAACTCATACGTCGTCGTTGAATCAACTGAGTTTCGGGTTACCGAAGCAATGTCGATGTATTCAATTTCGCCATCGAAACCGTTGGCTATGTTGCGCTGGTTGATATTAGTTACTTCACCCAAACTCTTGCGCTCCCACCCCTGTGGCACGCCGTCCACGATGGGGGTGTGCTCATGACCGGGGTAGCGCAGGCGCACAAACCATTCGTGGTAGAGCTGCCGGGCCGATTCTTCGAGCAGGGCTATGCGACGGCGGTTGTTGTCGATCAGGTCATCGTAGGCTGAAAGAGCCGCAACGATGCCATCCTGAACGACTTTCAATGGGTTCGCGACAGATATTTTTTTCAGATCACTGCTACGTATACCTTTTACGTTAGTACCAGAAACAATTGAACGAATACGCCCTCGGCCTTGCGGCGACAAAAAGTAGTAATACAAAAAACGCGGGTTCACGACTTCCTTGTTCACCCGCACTCTGATGATGGATGATTCGAAGGTCATGGGTTCCAATGGATTCACAACAAGTGAACACTTTCCAGCCCCTGATTCAACCAGTGAGCGGCGTCCAAATAGCAAATCACCATCCTCTAGCGAATTTAAATCCAGCTCACGTTCATCTAATTCGACACGCTTCATTTCTTGATTCGATATGAAGCTGTAGCCAAAGAGCTCACCCATGTTCACGATACGTGTTCCACGCCCGTGAAAATCTTTTGCTTTGTATACGCCGTTCCTGCTCGCAGAGGAATAGAGGCTCTCGAACAGAACGTCCGACCACGTCATACCCCCAGCCCCTCAAAGTTGGCCGCAATCTTCGCGGCCAGTTCTACCGCCTCGCGGTTCAAGTCCGCCAGCTCCACATGGATGTCGCGCAGGGTTTGTTCAAAGTCGAAGTCCTCGTCAACCTCGGCCGGGGCCACGCCCACGTAGCGGCCGGGGGTCAGGCTCCAGTCGGCGGCTTCGATGTCGGCGCGGCTGACGACTTTGCACAGGCCGGGCACGTCTTGCATCTCGGCATTGGGAAAACGCTCTTGCAGCCAGACCATTTGGCGGTGGGTGTAGGCGCAGGCCTTGAGTTGTTCCACGGCGGTGTGGCGTGCGTCGTCCAGTTGCTTGAGGCTTTTGTTGACGGCGCGGCGGTCGAGCAGGTCGGCGGCGGCTTGGATGACGGCGTCTTTCTCTGACTTGCCTTCATGCTGGCTCAGCTGCGCGGCCAGGGCTTGTGCCTGTTGTGCGCTGCGGCTTGCCAGTTTGTAGAGCAGGTCAATTTGCTTGACCAGGCCCTTGGCGGCTTCGGCTTGTTTGTCAAAGCTTTGGCGCAGTTGGATTTGAGTCGCGTTGTCGGTGCTGGCTGGGGTGCCGCTGGCCGCCACCGTTTTGCCAAACGCTTGCAGGCCGGTGACGAGGCCGGAGCGGTCGGTCATGAAGGCTTGGGCGGCTTGGCTTTGCTCTGCCAGCGCGGCTTGTAGGGCCGACAAGCTTTCTTGCACGGGCTGCGGAGCGTCTTTCAATGCGCTGATGGCTTTGCTGAAAGTTTGCAGCGCCACTTGCGATTGGGTCAGCTGGTCGAGCAGCGGGGCCAGTGTGGCTTCTACGCCTTGGGCCTCGGCGTTCAGGCGGGTGATGTAGCTGTGCACCAGGCCCAGGTAGCGGCTTTGCTGGCCCCGGTACAGCCAGACGATGGCGGCCAAGTGGGCTTGTTGCTCGGGCGAGAAGTCGTAAATCTTGCGGGTGACTTTGCGGTAGACGTTGCGGGCGTCGAGCATGAGCACTTTGTCTTTGAGCGCTGCGGGTTTGGACCGGTCAAAGTGCCACAGCTCGCAGGGCACGGTGCGGGTGTAGAAGAAGTTGGAGCGGATGGCGACCATCACGTCCACGTCGCCGGTCTCGACCAGTTTGCGGCGCACTTCTTTTTCGCCATGGCCTGCGCTGCTGGCTTGGCTGGACATGACAAATCCAGCGCGGCCCGTGGGCGAGAGGTAGCTGTGAAAGTACGAGATCCACAGGTAGTTACCGTTGGAGACGTGTTTGTCTTTGTTGACGCCGGGCAGGCCAAAGGGCAGGCGGCGGTCGGTCTTGATGGCTTCGGCATCGACCTTGTCGACGTTGAAGGGCGGGTTGGCCATCATGAAGTCGACGTTGCCCCACAGCGGCTTGCCGTCTTGCAGGCGGTGCGGGTCGTCGTAGAAGGTGTTGGCTTCTTGAATGTCGCCTTCGAGCCCGTGCACGGCCAAGTTCATCTTGGCCAGGCGGATGGTGGTGGGCGTTTTTTCTTGGCCGTAAAAGGTGACCCGGTTCATGGTCTCTTGGCCCGACTGCTCGATGAAGTGGCTGCTTTGCACGAACATGCCGCCCGAGCCGCAAGCCAAGTCGGCCACGACGCCGTGGTCGGGCTCGATGATGTTGACCAGCGTTTGCACCAGCGAAGGCGGCGTGAAAAATTCGCCGTTGTCTTGCGCGCCCTGCATGGCGAACTTCATCAAGAAATATTCGTAGATGCGGCCAAACACATCGCCCGTGGCATTGCGCAGGGCTTGGCTGTCAAAACAGCGAAGCAGGTTTTCGAGCAGCTTGTTGTCAAAGCGGTCGTAGTCTTTGGGCAAGCTGCCTTGCAGCGGCGCAAAGTCCGCCTCGATCGCGTTCATGGCCGCCACCAGTGCGCCGCCCAAGCTGGCCCCCGAAGGCAGGTTGAGCAAGGTGTCGTAGCGTGCGGCCTCGGGCAGCATCAAAGCCCGGCGCTTGATGAAGTCGCCCTTGACCAGCGGGCGCTTGGGCATGGTGCCCGCCGCCTGCGCGGCCTCAATGGCTTGCAGCGCAGTCTGATAACGGTTGGTGGCATGCCGCAAAAAAATCACGCCCAACACCGGCATGGAATATTCGGTGGCCGTGAGGTTGGAGTTGGCACGGAGCTGATCGGCGGCTTCCCACAGGCTGGTTTCAATTTGCGCGATGTTGTGGAAGGCGTTGGCGGTCATCTCTGCGGGGGTTGATTGTTGTTTTTGGGGGGTTGCCAAAGGCTGGAGGAGTTGGTCGCCTAACTGAAGCGTTAATGATTATGCCCAGCTTTGGTTGGTGGCTGGGATGGGTTTGGGGGGCGTATGAGGGTTTACGCTCAAGGGTGTTTTATAGCTAATTTTTAGTATTTATTTGGGTATAGTTGGGCGCTTCATTCCTGCTGCGCTGGATGGTGCGGAAGGGAAGTTGCAAGGGGCTGGGTGGCGGGTTCGGCTGCAAATTTATACATGCATGCACGTACAGCGCTTGACCTTAAACCCATGGCACAAGTCGCTTACAACGATTTCAACAAAAAAATGTATTGACACGGGCCGGGTGCATCAACCGGGTTTTGCGGTCTACATAACGTTAGGCCTAAGGACATTCGCACATGGCAGCAACCGATATCAACTACAAGAACAGGGCGCTCACGCTGCACAAATCAATCACCGTGCCGCACTTCAATGAGCGGACGGTGTTGGCGACAAGCACCTGGGACTATGTAGACCTTTGGCTAAAGCGCAACAAGAAAGCAGAGGCTAGATTCTTCTGGAATCAGTCGCGTAGCTTCTACGAAGCCACACTTGCACTACCAAAAACTTCGGCACCACTCACAGCTTACTACTGCTTTCTCAATGCAACGAAGGCGCTACTTCTGACAAAGGGAGGTCAGTTCGGTGATCAGCATGGCGTTTCAGGGTTTACCGCCAAGGGTCCGACCGCTTTGTCGAACGAGCGAATCAAAATCAAGAGCGGCGGAGTTCTACCCGCGCTCTGCCAACTGTTCGGAGAGCAAATCGACCCGCAGCATGTGTACACGCTAAAAGACATTCTCTATAACCTTCCGTACATCCACAGAGCGTTTAGCCTCACCTTCACCGACACTGAACTGTTTATTCCTATCTGCAACCCGAAAATTGTCCGATCAACCCAATCGCATGAGGCTTGGTTGATTGCAGAACTTCATGGCAAGTACGCGAACGTAAACACAATCAACAAGCTACCTGCAAGCTTTGAGCGTGATCTTGGCGCACCCGATAAATTTATTATTCGAAGCACGCATCGCTTTGACTGGCGCCCTCGCCAGAAGACCGAAAGCCTGAATCGCTACAAGACATTTCATGCTCGCTTGCGTAAGGAAATTGTTTATATACATGCGGGAAAAAACATGTGGTATCTCCGGCGGGGTGGCATTGCGGCCGGCGCAATAGACAGGCACTGCCTTGCTCTAACCTTCGCTGCGATGCATAGACTTTCAGAGTTGTCTCGGTACTCACCTGACAAGCTAGCAAAGCACTTTGACTGCCAACACAACTGGCTTCTTTCAGAGTTCATCGCTTCTGCGCCCAACCAATTCATCGACTCAATATCGTCAGAGATCACTGGCCATGAATTCTTCGCACCAGAGCGTATATGAAGCTGGCCTAACTGGGCGGTCAAGCGGACACCAACAAGGGGCTTGGCTTCGCGATTTTCATGGCCCTTGTTGGTGCCCCGCACACCTTCGGTGCTCTGGCGCCACTTACCTTGGGCGTTAGGCTTCACACCATGCCATTAACAAATCCGACGTTACCGCCGTCCGTACTTCTCGCCGAGGTCGATGACTTGCTGCGGACCATGCCACCAATCGACTCCTTTGAGTCCGCGGGCCTGGATCACTTCGCTTGGCTGGGTCGCGCATCGGGTCTGGTGCATCGTTGGGACTCAGTCAAGGCGATCGCTCGGTTCGACAGCTTCGCAAGCCAGCTCGGCTCTGGAAGCTATCTTCAAGTTCCCCAAGGGGCGCAGGGCGTACTGACAATGCTTCATCAACTTCGGTACGATGCAGTTCTCCAGAGCCCTATGCCACAGAGCACGAATGTGCCGACCGGGTCAGTCTTTCAGTACTTCGACGAAGTAAGAAAGGCTATTGAACTCGCCAAGTCAGATGTCTTCTTCGTTGATCCGTACCTCGATGCGGAATTCGTGTCACGCTATCTGCCTGCAGTTGCACCTGGGGTATCCATCCGACTGTTGGCGCGCGAAAAAATGACAAGCCTTCTGCCCGCAGCGCAGCTTTATCAACAGCAAACAAGCGCCGCAATCGCAGTGCGCTCCGCATCTGGGTTTCACGATCGTTATCTGGTCGTCGATCGCACACTCTGCTACCAATCTGGCGCATCGTTCAAGGACGGCGCCAAGAAGGCTCCTACCACGCTCACACAGATCCAGGATGCGTTTCATGCTGTTCTCGCCACCTACGAGAGCCTCTGGTCATCCGCAACCACACACATTTAGCGTGGTGAAGCCTGACTTCACGGTAATCGCTGATACCCCCACCATACCCGCATCCCCGTCGTCACCGCACACAAACCCGCAAACCCATAAGCCAACACAGCAAAGTGTTCAGGCCACACGCACATGGCGGCAAAGACAGTGATGGTTTCGGTGGCTTCGGTCAAACCGCCCAAGAAGTAAAAGCTTTTGCCCGGCAAGGCGGTGTCGGTCAGGCCGCGTTTTTCGGCCAGTGCGGCAAAGGCCAAAAAGCTGCTGCCGGTGCCGATGAAGCTGGCCAGCAGGGTTGCGGCGGGCAGTGCGTTGGCGCTGGGGTTGGCTACGGCAAAGGCCAGGGGGATGGCGGCGTAAAACACGAAGTCCAGCGCGATGTCCAAAAATCCGCCCGCGTCGGTGGGCTGGGTCAGGCGGGCCACGCTGCCGTCCAATCCGTCGAGCAAGCGTGAGGCCAGCAGCAGCGCCAAGCCCCACCACCACGCTTGCAGCGCAATGGCCACGGCGGCGGCCATGCCGATGGCAAAGCCCAGCCAGGTGAGCGCGTCGGCACTGATGCCTGCGCGCACCAAGCCGCGTGCGGCTACGTTCAGCGCGGGGCGCAACAGGGTTTGGGCGTGGCGGTCAAACATGGTTGGGGCTTTCTTCGATGGCGCGCAAGTGCACCACGCGCTGCGGGTCGGCCACGTCTTGTTCGTCGTGCGTGACCAGCACCACCGGGATGCGCCGCTCGCGCACATGCGCAAACACCCACGGGCGCAGCTGGGCACGCAAGGCGGCGTCGAGTTTGGAAAACGGCTCGTCGAGCAACAGCGCTTGCGGCTCGGCCAACAGCGCCCGCATGAGCGCGACGCGTGCGCGTTGCCCGCCCGACAGGGTAGAAGGATCACGCTCACCCATGCCGCTCAGCTCAGCTTCTTGCAGCGCTTGCTGCACACGCGCCTGGCGCTGTGCAGGCGACAGGGCGCGGGGCACCGCAAACAGCAGGTTTTCGGCCACCGTCATGTGTGCAAACAGCAGCGCATCTTGAAACACCAAGCCGACACCGCGCAGGTGCGTGGGCAGCGGTGTCAAATTGCGGGCGTTCAGCACCACCCGGCCCGAAAACTGCAAAGGCTGTAGACCCTCGGACACGCTGGCCAACGTGCCTGCGACAGCCGCCAGCACCGAGCTTTTGCCGCAACCACTCGGCCCCATGAGCGTGAGGATCTCGCCTGCGGGCACATGAAGGTGCAGGTCTTGCACCAAGGTCTGCGCCACCGTGTCCAAGCGTTCGATATCGATCTGGAGTCCCGCGTTCATGTGTTGTCTTTCATCGACCCGATCTTCTCAAATTGGCGTGGCCTGCCCAAGTAAGCGGCCAAAGCAAAGGCCAACACGGGCAAGAGCATCTGCAAGGCGGCATAAGCGCTCATGAGCGAGCGCTGCGCGCCAGACGCCAGTGTCACGGCCTCGGTGGTGACCGTGGCAAAGCGCCCCGCCCCCACATACAAGGTAGGCAAATACTGCGCCACACTGACCGCAAAACCCACCGCCCAGGCCGAGGCGATGGCGCGTTTGAGCAGCGGCCATTTGATGCGCAGCAAATCAGTCCATCGGCCCTGACCCAAGCTGGCCACCACAGCCGATTGGCGCGGATCGACCGCCAAATAGGCGGGCTCTAAAGCCAACAGCACATACGGCAGCACCATGACCGCATGCGCCAAAAGCAGGCCCAGCCACTGCCCCTCCAGTCGCCACTGCAGCGCCACGCTGTAGAGGCCCACCACCCACAGCACCGAGGGCAACACCAGCGGCAGCAACCACCAAGGTCGCAAAGCCTGTTGCCAGCGGCGCGGTGTCAGCTCCAGCCAGGCCACCGACCAAGCCAGGCACACACTGGCAGAGGCCGCCGCCAAACCCAAGGTGGTCCACACCGTGGGGGCACTGGCGATCACTTGCGCCCAGGCATCACCCGTCCACAGCGATGGCCAAAGCTGCGGAAAAGGCCAGACGCCCGACACACTGCCCACCGCCAAGGCCCACCAAACGGCCAGATATGCCCCACCGATGGCCCAACCCACCCAGGGCGACTCACCCTGCAACAACAGGGGGCTGCTCACGCCTGTGCGCAGACGCGCCCATGCGCGCAGCACCATGGCGGTCACCCCCGCCAACATCGCCACACTGACCGTGAGACACCCTGCCGCTGCCGCACCTTGCGCCTGCATGACCGCATCGGCATCACCCAGCCATTGCCAAGCCAGCACCGCCAAAGTGGGTGGCGTCGCAGGGCCAATGATGAGCGCCATGTCCACCACCGTGAGGCCATAGGCCAACACCGCCAGAAGTGGCCAGCGCAAGCGCGGTGCCAGCTGCGGCCAGACCACTTGGGCAAAGGCGGTGGCGGGCGTGTGGCCCAAAGTTTGGGCCAGTGCAAATTCAGCCTGCCATCGTCGGCGCAGGTCTTCACGTTGCAGTTGCGTGGCCGCCACCCAGAGCAAAAACGGCACTTCTTTCAGCCACAGCGCCAATATCAATCCCAAGCCCCACGGGTCTTGTGTGGTCAACCAAGGCGGTGGTGCATCAAACCCCGACAGGCCCGGCGACACCAGGCGCAAAGCCCAGCCGCTGGGCGAAAGCCACAACACCAAGCCAATGGCCATGGCCGCGTGTGGCGTGGCCAGCAAGGCGGGCACATGGGTGAGCCAGCGGGCCAATTGCTGCCGAATGAAACCATGGGCCAACAAACGCGCCACGGTCCACCACACCAGCACCGTGGAGGCCAGCCCGGTCCACAGCGTCATGCCCCAAGCCCTGAGTGTTTGAGGATCGGTCCACAAGGCTTGCCAAGCGCTGACGTCCAGCGCTTGCGAAGCGGCCGCCCACAGCGCCCAGCCTATGGGCACGGCAGCGATCAAGGCCAGCAAAAAGGCGGGCAAGAAGCTCACGCGCCGTAACGGCGGGTCCACTCTTTTTCGAGTGCATCAACCCAGGACGCATGCGGCTCGGGCAGCACAGGTGCGGTCACAGCCACTTGCCCGGGACGGGAGGCCGACTGAAACCGCGCACGCTCAGCCACAGGCAAGCGGGCCACGTCCAGCACCGTTGGGTCGCCCCAAACGTCGATGTCGGCCTTGCGTGCTTGCGCGGCGGGTGACAGCAAAAAGTTGGCGACCAGCTGCGCACCCGCTTTGCTGGGCGCGTTGTACGGAATGGCCACAAAGTGCGTGTTCCCAATCGTGCCCTTGGCGAACTGCCAGCTCTGCACCGTGGCGGGAAGGCGTTTGGCGGCGATTTCGTTGGCCGCTTCGTTGGGGTTGAAGGTCAAGGCCATCACCAACTCGCCGTCGGCCATCATCTGGCGCACGGCCGCCGAGTTTTGCGGAAACTGTTTGCCACCGCGCCACAAGTGCGGGTGCAGCGCATCCAAAAAGCGCCACAGCGGCGCAGCTTGCGCCGCCAAAGCCGCAGGCGTGACGGGCTGGGCCAGCGCTTTCACGTCTGGCGCGTGTTCGATCAAGGCCTGCTTGACGAAGGTGGTGCCGTGAAACTCCGGCGGGCGCGGGTAGGTGATGCGCCCGGGTTGGCTGCGGGCCAAGGCCAGTAACTCGGCCATGTTTTGTGGTGGTTTGGCCAGACGCTTCGCATCCGCAAAAAACGTCAACTGCGCCATGCCCCAGGGCGATTCGAGACCATCGGTGGGCACCGAAAAATCGACCAGCGTGGTGGGCTTGCCCACGGTGTCTACCCACTGGAAATTGGGCAAATCTGTTGCGAAGGGCGCAGACAACAAGCCATCGCGCTTCATGGCGGCAAAATTCTCGCCGTTGATCCAGACCAGGTCCACCGTGCCTTCGGTGTCTTTGCGGCCAGCTTGCTTTTCGGCGCGAATGCGTTTGACCACGTCGGCCGCATCGCTGATCTTGACGTGCTGCAGCTTGACGCCAAAGTCACGCTGCAACTCAGCTGCGGCCCATTGCACGTAGGCATTGATGCGCTCGCTGCCGGCCCAGGCGTTGAAGTACACCGTCTGGCCACGGGCGGCGCTCAAGGTATCTGCCCAAGCTGTCTTGGCCAGAACGGGGTCCGCCAGCACTGCTGCAAAGAGGCCCATGGCGTGTCGGCGTGTGAGCAAAATTGATGGGGTCATTGATAACTCCTCAGTTGAATTGCTTGATCCCTCAAGGTTCAAACCTCTTGAGACAAGGGCAAATTGAGCAAAAGGTTTTGCGGTTTGAGCTTGAGCAATCCTTGCTCGTTCATGGCCAGGCCCAGATAAACCGGCTTACCCTGCACGTCGGCACGCATGTCTTGCGGATTATCAAAACGCAACTTGAACAAGCTGATGAGTTGCTGCTGGCGTTTGGTGCCCAGCTCGATGCCTTGGTACAAGTCATTGAGCAAAGCGGTGGCGGTCACGTCCAGCCCCACATGCCAGCGCCAGGCCGGGTCGTCGACTTTTTGCACGGGCTCGATGCTGACGGCAACCCCCAAAAAATGCTGCACCCAGCGGGCGAGCACCACCGACAAGGCCTTGAGGCCTGAGCGGGCGTTGACCATGCTCAAAATCAAACCGTGCGGCAATTCGTTTTGGAGTTCGTGCGTCATGTCGAGCATAAACGCATAACGGCCTAGGCCCTCACGCTGCGCAAAATAGCGCTCGGCGTTGTCGGGGTGCAGCACCTTCACATCAACCGCCTTGAGCGTGGCGCCACCTTCCATCAAAAGGCGACCCATCTCGCCCAGACCGCCTGTGGATTTCAGGCTGTCGAGCGTCTCGCTGTCGCCCGACAGCACCCGGCCACCTTCGATGGTGATGCGCTGACGGCGAAACAGCAGCTCGGCGGCACGCCAAACCCAGGCGTCCTGCACATCGGCGAGCACATTGCACACGATGGCCTGCACCACCAGGTCGATGAAGAGCGGAGGCAGTTGGATGTTGCCGCTTTGAATCCAGGCCATGTAGGCCGCTTCCAAAGAACCCGCGCTTTCCACTTCGTCACGAAAACGCAAAAACAGTTTGTAATTTTCACGGACATCGTCGTCCTTGAAATGTTTGTAGTCTGCAGGGGTGACCTGCATATTGGGCGCATCGGTCAGGGCGGCATGCAAACGCTTTTCGGCCTTGCACGATTCGGGCACCAAGGCCAACTCCGGGCGCTGCAGCCACAGGCGCCAGTAGTCGGGGGTGGCGATGAGCCAGCCGCGTGGATTGCGCATCAAGTATTGGTGACCACAAGCGGTCCAGAAGTTGTGCATGTTGGTTCTTTTGTCTTGCCACCCAGCGGTGTGTCGATGCCGATTGTGCTTGTTCTGACCAGACCGCT